>JACQAX010000027.1 GCA_016194795.1 Deltaproteobacteria bacterium
TTGACCGAGCGAAAGCCCATCTTTTCCGCGATCTCGGCGCGGGTCGGCGGATAACCGGAGACTTCGGTGAGCTCGCGCACGAGGCGCAGGATCTCGGCCTGCCGATCGGTCAAAGGTTCCATGAACTGGCATTATATACAGTATCAGAGGAGCCCGTGCTGGAGGGGTCCGCGGGTCTCCTCGATGAGCGTCGGGTCGTCGTTCTCGGGTTGATTGACCCGCATGCCCACCGGCCGGGCGGCCATGCGCTCGGGCGGGAAGAGCTTGGCCAGGATGCCTTTTTTCAAAAGGCGCGTGCCGTAGCGCCGGCCGATCCAGTAGATGGTGGCGTCGCCGACGAGCACGCCGAAAAGACAGACGGCGCAGCTCGCGCGAAAGCTCGCGATGCCGGAGTAGGCCACATAGCCCATCGTGAAGAGCGTGAGGTCTTCGGGAATCGGCAAGCCCAGCCCGCACGCCAGCAGCATCGAGAACGCGGCAAGGTACGGAAAGCCCGCCGGCTGGTAGAGCAGGAACTCGAAGACGTGGTTGATGACGTTATTGTCCATGCGGCCTCAAGAGAAACTCCAAAATCGCCTGTTTCGCAACGACGGTTTTGCCGTCGTCGGCGCTTTTGAGGGGGCGGCACGGCGCATTCCTGCATTTCTTGGCAAGCGCGAGCACGTCGCCCTTCGTCGAGGCCAGGAGCAGGGGCACGTTGCCCATGTCGGCGATCGCGTCGGAGAGCTTCATCCTCTTGACCTCCTGGTCGGGAGAAAGGAGGACGACTCCGTCGACGATGAGCGACATCTGCTTGCCGGCCGCGGCGTAGTGGGCCGCGGCATTGGCGGCCGCGCCGTTGGCGACGACGAGCACCTTCACCGCTCCGACTCGCTTGTCGGTCTTCATGAAGCCCACGCCGGACTGGATGTCCTCGATGAGCGTGCGCTGGGGCTGGGACTCGTTTTTTCGGGGCTCGATCAGGAGCGTGTTGAAGCCCGCGTCGCTCAGCTCGCCGCCGAGCTTCTCGTAAGCGCCCTTGGGCTTGGACGGGTCCGGCACGAGCAGCACGCCGCGAAAGCGCGTCTCCGTGGTCGGCTTCTCGGACGTCCACACCGAGCCGCGCAGGGGAGGAGGGTTCGTTTTTCTCCCGAACGCGTCGACGGGCACGTCCACGCCGACCGGCATCGAAGCGAACGCCGTGGACAGGAAGAAGAGCGCGCTAAAAGAAGAAGAACTTAAGATCACCTTTATCCTGCTGGGCGGTTTCCGCGTACTTCGACAGGAACATCACGAAGAGCTTGTAAGTCTCGTAGCTTTGCGAGGCGCTGTCAACGACGCAGCCGAAGCGCACGTACTTCTGGCCTTCCTCGACGCAGTTGCGCTCGTTGGTGATCTTGACGTGCACCGGGACGAAGGTGTCCTGGCTGAAATAGAATCTGAAGGCCATGTCCTTGCCGGTGGCCAGGATCTCGAGGTTCTTCGAGTGGACGGGCAGCTGGAAGCTCAGGCCATCGGCGCTGACGTCGACGAGCTCGACCGCCTTGAGGCCTTGCCCCTCGGCCACGCAGTAGACGCCGAGAATGTGCTTGAAAAGGATGCGTTCGTAACGGCGGCGCTTTTCTTCGATCTTGGCTTCGCGCGCCTTCGAGAAGTTGATGACTTGGCCCGGATTGTCGCTGTTGGTCGGCATGGTTGAGAACCCTCCTTGATTCTGACTCTGGACTGATCGTCAGGGCGCGGCCGGGACTTGAGTCCAAAAGACGCAGGTAAAGGGTGCCCATTCAAGTTAGGCCGGGGGAAGGTCGATCCACATAACGTGGAAGCTTCGACTTCGAAAGAATCGATCATGCATACGGTGAAGACCTTCTGGACCGGCAAAAGGTTCCTCAAGCTCTTCATCTTCGCGCTGCTCCTGGGCAATCTCACCTTTTATTGCGTGGGGATGCTCGCCAAGCGCCAGGTCGTGGCCAACGCCGTCAGCCGCCACAACAAGATCTACACGGCCTATCTCCAGGCCGTCGAGCGCGCCCGCAAGGGCGGCACCGATACCGAAACGCTGGGCGACGCGCCCGGCGAAGCGGCCAAACCCGCCACCCCGACGGGCGCCGCCACGGCCGCGCAGCCCGGTCCCGTGGTCGGGCCGGCTCCCGCGCCGACGACCGCCGTGGCGCCTCCAAAAGCAGCTCCCATCTCTCCCTACGCCATCGCGCTCCACGAGCTGCGCCGCCAGTTTCCTTATTACAAGGTCGACGTCGTCGCCCCCGGCACGCCCGAGGGCGAGCGCGAGCGCCGCGTGATCGAGGTGCTCAAGACCCGCTCGTCCGGCTGGATGGTGAGCGATTCGCAGGAGGGCTGGGCGCGCTCATTCTACGTGCTCCCGACGAAGACCGTGGCCGCGCTCGAGGTGCAGAGCGACGTGCGCGACGACTTCGGCGCGTGGGAGACCACCACGGCGATCATCGCCGGCTACGCGTTCCTGCTGCTGCTCGCGTTCGGCTGGTTCTGGACGCGCGCGCTCGAAGATTCCAATAGCGCGACGATCGGCGAGGGCACTCCCGAGGTGCGCCGCAAGATCGCCGCCATCCAGGGCGTGACCGCCGAAGTCGGCAACGTCCTGGGAGAAGTCAAAGCCGAGCTCGCCGCGCTCCAGGCGCGCCAGGGCGGCGCCGCCCCGGAGGCGCTCCGCAACATCGACGACCTCGCCGCGCAGATCCGCCTGCTCGCCGTCAATGGCTCGATCGAGGCCGCCCGCTCGGCCGACACCTATCGCGTCTTCCACGTCCTCATGCAGGAGATCAACCAGCTCGCCACGCATCTGCGCGCGCAGCTCAAGGGCGTGGGCCAGGAGAGCGATGGCTTCACCGGCCTGCGCTCGCGCATCGACGAGCTGCAGTCGCGTGTCAGCGGCGCAGAAGCAGGCGTCCCACCGCGTTCCGCCGCAAGCTCGTCCGCCGGGACTTCTTTTCGCCGCGTCGGCTGAGGCCGCACAGGAAGCGATGGATCGCCGTCGCCACCAGGCGCGACGTCTTTTGATTCTCGTCGAGCGACGGCGCCAGCTCGAAGAAGCCGATGCTCACGACCTCGTCGCGCGTGCCGCACCATTCGGCCATCGCTAGAAGCTCGGCCGGTGTGAAACCGTCGGCCTGCGGCGCCGACACGGCCGGCGCGAACGCCATCTGAACCGCGTCGACGTCGAAGCTCACCACCGTCTTGAGCCCGCGCTTGCCGAAGCTCGCGACGGCGCGTTGGAAGTTGTGGAGGGTGCCCTTGCCGGCGCGGCACTCGTCGAGGAGCTGGATGTCGACGCTCTTGTTCTTCAGATACTGGTGGTAGACCTGGTCGTTGCAGTGCTCCTGGATGCCGAACTCGACGAAGCGCGAGGGCTTGAGGATCCCCTCCTCCAGGGCGAGATAGAACGGCGAGCCGCTCGTGATGCCTTCGTCGCCAGGGGGGCGGACGTCCAGGTGCGCGTCGACGTTGATGAGGGCGAGCTTGTTTCCGAGGGCGTCGTGCACGCCGCCGAAGTGCGGGTAGCCGTAGTCGTGGCCGCCGCCGAGGACGATCGGCACCGCGCCGCTCAACAGTGCGGCTTGCACCGCGCGGCGGACGGCGCGATGGCCGTCCTCGATCGTGGCGCCGGGGTCGCAGTCACGGCCCTCGAAAAGCTCGATGCGCCCGACGGCGCCGTCCATGCCCAGCATGAACTGCGAGAGCATCGAGCGGATCGCCTGCGGGCCGTGGCCGGCGCCAAGCCGGCCGCCGACGTTGAGCACCCCGCGATCGTCGGGCGCGCCGACGAGCTCGGCCGCGCGCGGTGTATTTTGCCGGGCGGAAAGCTGCCCGGTGACCAGCCCTTTGCGCCAGTGCTGCTTGATCCTTTTCACCATGTTTTGATTATAATGAGATTCAGGATGGAAAACAAAGAATGGTTCCTTTACGTGGTGGACCACCACGAAGGGCCTTTCAGCGCCACCGAGATCAAGAAGCTCGTCAAGAAGGGCGACGCCAAGACGACGAGCTACGTCTGGAAAGACGGTCTCGAAGACTGGATGCTCATGGCTGACGTGACCGAGTTCGGCCAGGGCTCGTCGAAGAGCGACGGCCACGGCCCGTTTTCGTTCGTCACGAACCTCTTGAAGAGAAAGCCCAAGGCGGAGGCGGCCGCCGCCGCCGATACCGCCGCGGGGGCAGAGGCGCCCGGCGAGCCCATGGCATCGGTGACGCCTGACGCGAGCGGCGCGTTTGACGCCAGTGCGCTCGCGGCGGGCGACGGCGACGCCGTTCCAAGCGGCCCGGACGTCAGCGACGTGAGCCCGTCCGACAGCGTCTGGTGCCTGAACTCGAACAAGGAGTTCAGCGGGCCGTTCTCTCTGAAGAACATCGTCCGTAAGATCAATGAGGGCGAGGTCTCCGTCGAGGACGGCGTCTGGAAAGAGGGCTGGAAGTCGTTCACGCGCATCTCGAACATCGCCGGCTTCATGGAGGGCGTGAAGCCCGACGTGCTTTCGGGACAGACCGACAAGAAAAAGAAGAAGAAGAAAAAGATCAGCGCCGAGGCCAAAGGCGCCGCCGCCGCGATGGGCATGGGCGGAAAATCGTCGGTGCGCGTCCACAAATGGTATCGCGCGCGCAACGTGACGTTCGTGCTCGTGGTCGGCGGGCTCGCGACGCTGTATCAGGCGGTCGCGATGGGCTACCTCGACGGCGCGCTCGACAAGGTTCCCGAGCTCAAGGCGAAGGTCAAGGCGGCCGAGCTCAAGCCGATCCCGTACGAGCGGCTCACCGACTACGTCTCGAGCGCGCTCTCTCCGGTGATGCCGGCGCTCTATCGGGCCGTCGACGCCCTGCCCGAGCCCCTTCAAGTCTACTTCACGAGCGTGCAGGTTCCCGAGAACGTCCTGCCCGCCGACGCCGAGACGATGCGCGAGGTCGCCGGCGCGGATCTCAAGAGCGGCGTGAAGGTCGCCGCGGCGATGCCCAACGACGACACGCTCAACCCCTCGTTCTACATCGCGAGCAATGCGCCCAACGGCACGAGCTTCACGGTCGTGCTGCGCGGAAAGGACGGAACGCTCCTCAATACGATGTCTTACGAGAAGAGCGTCAACGTCGAGGTCGTCAAGCACATCGCCAACGTCCCGCGCTTCACCTACGACGGCACGAAGCCGCTGCCGAGGGGCGAGTACGCGCTGATCGTCTTCGAGGCCGACAAGCAGGCGAGCGCCGAGGCGACCGCCGCCCTCGCCACGTCACCCAAGAAGAATCCGCCGTCGATCATCCCGCCCGGCAAGGTCGCCTTCGTCGTCGACAGCTTCTTTCTCGGCGGCAAGAAGGACGCGACCTACGACTCCCGTCTCAAGGAATACCGCGATCGCGTGGCTTCGAAGCTGGGCGGCGAGGCCGCCGAGCTCAAGCAGCTCGCCCTTCTCGTCGAGCAGATGGCCAACGAAAGCGCCACGAAGTTTCAGACGCTCATCGTCGCGCCGCCGACTCCACAGCGCAAGAACCTCTGGGCGCAGTACCATGCCAACTATGCCAAGCTCTCCGGGCAGGTGAAGACGTCGGTCACCGCCAAGAGCACGCCGGCGATGAAGGCCGAGCTCGTGCTCCCGCAGATCTGGGAGCGTCTCGAGAAAACTTACCAGTTGACGGAACAGCTGCACCAAAGTGAAACTGACGCCATCGACAAAGCCCTGAAAGCCGACGCGGTCAACGCCGGGCCGGCGGCCGCGGCGATCAACGAGCTTAAA
>JACQAX010000028.1 GCA_016194795.1 Deltaproteobacteria bacterium
CCTCGGAGTGCGCGTCGTGCCCGCGCACGATGCCGCCTTCCGCGATGAACTTCGCGACGTCGACCAAGTGGGCGGCGTTGTCGGACTCTTCCACTTGCTGGAGGACCGAGGCGTCGTAGGCCGCCTGCAGCTTCTCGGCCGCAACGAGCTCGGTGCCGCAGCTTTCGTGCGTGAGGTCGACGAAGTCGCTCGACATCGAGAAAGCCGACCGCGCGCGCGGGCCGCCGTCGGCCGTCGCGTACTCGGCCCAGCCCGAGCCGCCGTGGCCGACGGTGCACCAGCGCCAGTTGCCGAGCACGGCGAAGAGAAATTTCCCGCGCAGCTCTTCGAGGGTGGGCCACCCTTTTTGCCGCGCGCAGTCCCGCATCGAGGCGCCCGGGGCGCACCGGGCGAGAAACTCGCGCGGGCGATAGAGGCTGTCGGCGAGGTAGTGCTCGAGGATCGCGTCGAAGTCGGCGGGGCGGTGCGAGCGGTCGAAGTTGTACTCGAGAATCTCTTTGAGCTCGATGACGACGAGCACGGGGTCGTGGCGCGGGAGCGCGTAGTGGAACTGCTGGAGCTGCTTGAGGCACTCGCCCAGCGGCGAGCACAGGCTGTTGGACTGCTTGTCAGTGTGGTAGATCGTCCAGTTGCCCGGGTGCGGGTTGTCCTTGTGCACGTCGATCTCGAGCGAGCGCGCGTGGTCGAAGAGCAGCTGGTCGAGCAGCCGCTCCTGCGTGCCCGAGGCGAAGGCCTCGAAGTTATTGTCGCGCTTGACCCAGTACGAGTTGTGCGTGTTGACGCGATAGACCTCGTTGAAGCGCGGGAGCCTCGGCGGCGGCGCGGAGACGGCGGAGAACTGCGACGAGAGCAGAAGCGACGCGAAGGTCGCGAGCACCAGGTTTTTCACACCTGAATTTTAACGGACGGCCTCAGGGCTGTCCAATCGGCGGCCACAGCCGTGTCCGCCAAAACTTTGTCAGCGCGCTCACTCGGGCCGGATCTTGTTCTTGTAGTTCTTCTTCTGGACCTGGTGGATCTTGCGCCAGCGCTTCTTCTCCTCGGAAGCCGCCACCTTGTCGTTCTTGCGCGCCTGGAACGCGCCCTCGCGCTGGAGCTTCAGGTAGTTGGCGTGCCGGCGCGCATCGAGCGTGCCCGCTTCGAGCGCGGCCTTGACGGCGCAGCCCGGCTCGCTCTCGTGGGCGCAGTTGGAGAACTTGCACGAGCGCCCCAGCTCTTCGATGTCCTCGAAGGAGGCGGCGACGGCGTCGTCGCCCTCCCAGATGTGCAGCTCGCGCATGCCGGGCGTGTCGATCAGCAGCCCCTGCTTCAGGATCAGAAGCCGGCGGTAGGTCGTGACGTGGCGCCCGCGACCGTCCGACTCGCGCACCTCGGCGGTATCTTGGAGCTGCTCGCCCGCGAGCGTGTTCACGAGCGTCGACTTGCCCACGCCGGAAGAGCCGAGGAGAGGGAGGGGCACGCCGCGTGCCGCCGCTTCTATCTCGGCCAGTCGCGCGGGGAGGTCGGCGCAGAGGTCGCGCTTGGTCATCAGAATCACCGGCGAAGCCCCGCTCTGGGCCACGACCGTGAGGTAACGCTCGAGGCGCGCGACGTTGAAATCCTGGTTGAGCGCCATCACCACGAACGCCACGTCGATGTTCGTTGCCACGATCTGCTCGGCTTCGACCTCGCCGGCCGCCTTGCGCGAGAACTTCGTGCGGCGCGCGAGCACGCGTTGGATCGTGCCGCGGCCCTCGCCGCCTCGCAGCTGGGCGAGCACCCAGTCGCCCACGGCGGGCAGCTCGGCGCGCTTGAGCGTATCGAACGAGAGCTTGCCCGAAAGCTCGGCCCAGGCCTCGCCCTGCTCGCCATCGACGCGATAGTAGCGCTTCTGCTCGGCGATCACGCGCACCGGCGCCAGCGCGGGGGAGCCCGCGGCGGCAATCTCGGTTTTTTCCTCTTCAGTGAGCTGAGCGGCGAAAAACTCGTCCCAGCCGAGCTCCGAAAGCTTCGTCATACTCAAGTTGTATGCAATGCGCGCGCATTGCGCCATCCAATTGTGGCACCCACTCCCGTGCTTGATTTCCAGCAGCGGCCCCGAAATCCGTACAGGGCTTCGACAGCTGTCGAGCTCTTGGGCGCCGTGGCCGTCCCAAGCCGTTGAAATCGCGTGGTGCTGGATTGCACGCGCGTTGCACCTTTTATCCTCCGGGGACCTTTTCCGGGGGGATTTTTATGAGACTCATCGCTGCTTGTTTTCTGCTCGCGATTCCGCTGCCCGCCGTGTGCCATGCCGATCCGGCGACGCCGGCCAATGCCGTCGGCCATATCTCGTGCACGCTCGACGCGGCCGTGAGCGGCTACGCCAAGGCCCAGCGCAACAGCTTCATCGAGCATCTCGGACCCAGCGCGGGCGCGTACGGTTATGCGCTCGAGGGGTATTTTCGCGGCGACAACCAAGGCGGCTCGCTCTATTTCTCGGGCTTCGACGGGGTCGAGGCGACGGTGCGCTACTCCGGCACCCCGTCCGAGGCCAAGCTGGTGATGAACATCTCCAAGAAGAAAGCGGACGGCTCGCTCGCCTTCTCGCGCGACGAGATCACCACCGGGATCTCGAGCCCGGGCACGAGCTTTCGGCTGCCCGTGGACGAGATCATCCAGGACGACGCCGCCTTCCTGCGCCGGATCACCTCGCTCGAGCTCATCTGCACGGTGCTGTCGTACGTGAGCCCGGCCGCGCCGACGGCCGTGCTGGCCGCCAAGGTCGCCGCGCAGGTGACGCCGCCGAGCAACGCTTCGCAGGCGTCGATCGCCGGCGACGCCGCGCGGGCGCCCGCGACCGCGGGCTCGCACTGAGTCAGGAGATCCCGAGGTTCACTTCGCTGATCTGGTCGTTGAGCGTCCAGAGGTCGTAGAGCATCCCGAAGCCCGCGAGCCCGCCCGTGAGCAGCCAGATGAAACCCGTGATCCATTTGCCGAGATAGAACCGGTGCGCGCCGAACAGGCCGAGAAACGTGAGCAGGCCCCAGCCGACGTTGTAGTTGATGCGGCCGGGCACGAAGCGCCGGTCGGCCTCGCGCTCCATCGACGGGATCAGGAACAAGTCGACCAGCCAGCCCACGCCGCAAAGCCCGAACGTGAAAAACCAGATCGTGCCGCTGATCGGGCGACCGTAATAAAAACGATGCGCGCCGATGAAGCCGAAGATCCAGTAGAGGTAACCGATCGGGATATTGTGCGTGTCAGGCTGGGCGGATGTGGTATTCATGGATGAGGTTTACGTACCACAGGGGTATTGAAACATGAAGGTCACCGAGATTCTCTCCAACGAGGAGATCAAGCTCCTCAAGTCGCCGTCCGACGCGCGGGGCTGGCTCGCGGTCGCGACCACCTGGGCGCTGATCGCCGCGATGTTCGCGCTCGTGGCCTGGCGGCCGTCCACCTGGACGGCGCTCGTCGCGCTCGTCGTCCTCGGCGGCAGGCACCTGGCGCTCGCCATCCTCATGCACGACTGCGCGCACTACTCGCTCTTCCGCACGCGCGCGCTCAACGACGTCGTCGGCCGCTGGCTCTGCGCATACCCGACCTGGCAGGACCTTCCGCGCTACCGCGAGCACCACCTCCGCCACCACAAGTTCGCCGGCTCGAAGGACGACCCCGACCTGGATCTCGTCGCTCCGTTTCCCGTTTCGCGCGCGTCGCTCGCGCGCAAGCTCGCGCGCGACGCCAGCGGCGTCTCGGGGCTCAAGCGCGTCTACGGGCTTTTGCTGATGGATCTGGGGTTCGTGAAATACACGGTGTCCAACGTCATCACGAAGCTGCCTCAAGGCGGCCGGACGAAGCTGGACGTGCTGAAAACGGGCGCGCGCAATCTCCACGGAGTCGCGCTCACCAATGCCGCGCTCTTCGGCGCGCTCTGGCTGGGCGGGCATCCGGCGCTGTATCTGCTCTGGCTCGGATCCTATCTCACGACGTTCAGCGTCTTCGTGCGCGTGCGCTCGATCGCCGAGCATGCGTGCACCGAGCAGGACCTCGATCCGTTCAAGAACACGCGCTCAACCGAGGCGAACTGGGTGGCCCGGCTCACCGTGGCGCCGATCCGCGTGAACTATCACCTCGAACACCATCTCTTGATGACGGTGCCCTACTTCAACCTGCCTCGGCTGCACCGGATGCTCGCCGAGCGCGGCGCTCTGAAGAACGCCTACAACGCCGGCGGGTACGCCGAGGTGCTGCTTACTGCTTCTGGAGGGTGATCGAGCGGATCGCGCCCTGGCACGGGTTGACCTGCGTGGTCGTGGCGCCGCTGGTCGTGGTGCCGCCGAAATTGTTGGTCGGAACCACGGCCTGGTTGGCCGCCGGCTGCGTGAGCGTCAGGTTGCCCGAGATCGCGTCGTCCTGGATGGTGAGCGTGCCCGTGTAGACGCCGCCGCAACCCGTCGAGGGGATGCCGTTGACCGTCGCGCCCGATGCCGTCTGCGGCATGTTGATGCTGACGTTCTCGATGCGGTCGCCGTTGTCGTTCACCTTGCCGGAGAACTGCGCCGACACCTGGGTGTTGGCGTACGTGCCCGACATGTTCGCGTCCTTGCCGCTCGTGACGTTCAGGCTGATGCCGCTGCTCTGAGCGGCCATCCCGGACTGCTGGACCGTTTCGTTGCCTTTATAAGTGCCGCTTCGGTCTTTACCGCAACCGGTGAAAGCGAGGGTGGCTCCCAAAATCAAAAAAATGAATACCGACTTCTTCATACGTTCTCCTAATTCGCGTCAACAAACGTTCAACGTGAGCTTCAACAAAATTGATCGAGGGCTAGTAGAGCAAGAGCCGGGCCAGTCCGCGCGCGACGGGATATCAGGCCGTTAGGCTGCCGGCGGTGTCGATCTTCTGCTCACTTCGCGGCGGGCTTGTCGGACGTATCGAGGGGAGCCTTCGCCGGCTCCTGCGCCGGAGGGCCGATCACGACGGCCTTGGCGACGCCGCTTTCACCCACCTGCTTCTCGGGAGCGCCCTTGCTTGCCTTCCTCTTCTGGACGTCGGCGGCCATCAGGCTCAGCGCAGGGTTGGCGGGATC
>JACQAX010000336.1 GCA_016194795.1 Deltaproteobacteria bacterium
GGAAATCAGAAACAAAGGGTTCGGCTTTAGATGCGCGAAAGGCGGGGGCCGGGGGTCAGGGGCGGGGGCCAGGAACCCCGATGCCAGATGACAGATACCGGATGTCGGTTACAACCCGATACCCGACATCTGAAATCCGAAAAAATCGATATCGTGAAAAGGAGGGGCGGATAGATGAAGAACGGTTCTTACCAGCCCGGGATTCTCGCCCCGCCGCCGGCTCTCGGGTTGAGGATTACCGCATCGACTTGCATAGCCCCGCTGCCTCGATGTGCGCGATGACCTTGGCCGCGACCACCTCGGGCGCGTCGGCCGCTGGCACGTGCGTCCAGGGGCCGTACTGGCTTTCGAGCACCGCCCAGTGGGTGCGCATCTTCTTTTGAAACTCGGTGAACTTTCCGCCGCCACTCTCGTAACGGCTCGAGTCGCCTTTGCGCTGGAGCGCGGTTTCGGCGTCGAGGTCGAGGCAGATCGTGAGCTCCGGCTTCTCGAAGCCCGCCGCCGCCCCCAGCACGAGCTTGGGTGCCGTGCCGTAGGTGAACTCGGCGGCCGCGTATTTGTAAAAATAGGAGTCCACAAGCAGGAGCTTGGGCTCTTTCGCCTGCGCGAGATCGACGCTGTGCTTGAGCGCGTGGAAGAGAAACAGCACGCGCGCGGCGCCGTCGAGCTCTCCGAGGTAGCGGACCACGGCTTCCTTGTCGAAGTTGCCTTCCATCGAATCCCAGATATTGGCCGAAGCGACGCTCTCCTTGCCGTACTTCGACTGGAGCGCGGCCACCACGGCGGCGCACGCCGTGCTTTTTCCCGACCCGTCCGGACCCGTCACCACCACCATGCTTGCCGCCATCACTTCTTCTCCAATAATTTCTTCAGCGCCCCGAAGTCGCCGCGCCAGACCCGGTCTTCGACCTCCACGGGCTCGCTCTCGCGTGAGAGCAGAAACACGGGAATGCCGGCCTTTCGCGCGGGCAGGTCTTTCCGAACCGAGTCGCCGATCATGAGCGCCTCGCCTGGCGTAAGCTTTAGCAGATCGATGAGCTCTTGGTAATACTCGACGCTCGGTTTCACGTGGTGCATGACGTCGTTGTTGGCGATGAAGCGAAAGATGCCCGGATCAAGCCCCGCCCATCTCACGCGCAGCTCGACGATCGGCCGGGGCCAGACGGCGTTGGTCGCGAGAATCAGCGGATACCGCTGCTGCGCCCACCCGATGAACTCCTGGGCTTCGGCAATCGGGAAAAAGCAGCGCTCCAGGCCCGGAAAAACGTCGTTCGTCAGCCGCACCGCCAGCTCGTAGCCACGCTCGTCGTCGACGCCCAGCACTCTCGCGAAGCGGCGGGCGGCTCGGCGCGAGTTGAGAATGCCGGGCTCGTGGTTTTCGATGCCCATGCGAAGCTCGTGGAGGGCCCGCAGCGCCTTCACCGGTCCCACGCGCCGGCGCGCGAGCCACCAGAGCGTGCCCCAAACGAACGAAACGTGCAGGCGCTTGCGCGAGCCCAGGAGCGTTCCGTCGAGATCCAGCAGGAGCGTTTTCATAAAATCTCAACCACCCCTCGCTCGCCGTCGACACGCACGCGCGTGCCGACCTTGAGACGCGTCGTCGCATCGGCGATGCCCGAAACGGCGGGCAGGCCGAACTCGCGCGCGGCCACGAAACCGTGCGAGAGCATTCCGCCCGTGGCCGAGACGATTCCGCCCAGCAGCGGGTAGAGCGGAACGAACGCCGGGTTCGGCGCGGTCGTCACCAGCACCGAGCCGCGCTCGAGCTTGCCCACGCCGCCCAGATGCTCGGCTATGACGACGATGCCTTCGCCGACGCCGCCGCTCATCGCTTTCCCGAGAAGCGAGCGGTCGCTTGCCAGGCGAGGGCGCGAATCGACCGAAAGCGGAAGCTCATCGACCGGATACTCGAACGGCGGCTCGCTCTTGCAGGCGCGCTCGAACTCGGCGCGACGCCTCTCGGCAAGAAAGCGCAGCGTCGCGCGCGGGGCGCGGAGCGCGCCCTTGAGCTCGCCAAGCTCCATGAAAAAAGCGTCGTCCGCGCGAGCGAGCAACCCCTCGCCGGCCAACCACGACCCGGCCGCGAGCACGAGCTTGCGCGAGGGCTCGAGCAGGTGGCCCGTAAGAAAGTGCAGCTCCTCGTCCATGCGCATGAAGTCGCGAAGAAGCGCGACGGCGCTTTCGACCCGGCCGGTGGCATCGCCCAGGCCAGCCTCGCCCAGGGCCGTCCGAAGCTTTTGAGCCGCGGCGATCTGGCGGTCTTTCGTTCCCCTGGCGGCGCTCGCTCCCGCGATCGAGGCCGCAAGCAGCGGCGCGAGCTGCTCGGGCGCATCGCTCCAGCAGGGAACGGCGATGTCCCAGCTCGTGCGGTTGTGGCCGTTGCGCTCGAGAAAGCGCTCCCAGAGCGTTCGCGCCTCGGTGCCCAGAAGGTCGCGCGCGTCCTTCGTGGCGAGCCGCGCGAGAAACTCGTCGCGCCTGGGCTCGCCTCTCAGCGCCGCGACCAGCTCCACCCACTCGCGGCTCATCTCGATCGTGCGGTTTCCATCGAGCGAGCCGACCAGGTCGGCAAAGCCCAGCGGCGCGAGCTTCAGGCTTCCCCAAAGACCCTCGAGCGCTTTGTGGAGCGTGTCTTTGACGAGAAAAACGGTGAAGTCGGGCTCGAGAAACCGCAGGCTGATCGCGCGCAGCTCTTCCATGCGCGCCAGGAGCTCGCGCTCGCCCGGCTTTTCGGCGTCCAGCGCGCGCCATTTCGCCTTGAAGGCGTCGACCTCGCGCATGCCGGCGGCGACGTGCGCGGCCCAACGCGCCCGCCACGAGCGGGCCTGCGAAATCGGGATCCGAGTAAACGCGGGCGTGCAGGCGCACGGCCATCGCGCGCGAGCGGTTGACGACGACTCCGAACTCGCGCCGCAGGCTATCGAGGTTCGATTCCATCGAATCGGCGATCGCCGTCCAGCCGATCGGCGTGATCGCCTCGGGAAAACGCTCGAGCGAAAGCGCGCGCGTCCAGCGCGTGCCCTCGGGTGTGAGCGCCACGGCGCGCGCCTCCTCGCTTGCGATCACGCGCGCCTGAACGATCCAAAGGGTCGTGCCGTCCCAGGCCCATTCGAGATCGGCCGGCGCGCCCAGCGCGCGCTCGAGGCGAAAGGCCGTCTCCCAGAGCTCGCTCCAGAAGGCGACGAGCTGCGAGCCCGCCCGAGGCCCGTCGGTTTGCGCCACGGTCTCGGTTGCCGCCGAGCCTTGCACGACGCCTTCGCCGCTGCCCGCGGCCCATTCGACGACTCCGCCGGCGGACCAGATTTTCTCGGGGCAGCGGCTGAAGCAAACGCCGGCCGCTCGCGCGTCGACGAGCCTTTGGATGACGAAGCCCGGACGAAAGTTTTCCGGCGCGACCCCCGCCGCGAGCACTTGAAGCGCGGCCGCCGGCTCGAAGGCCGAGGCGAGCACCTGCTTGATCGCCGCCCACAAAGCGGCATTCGTCGGGATGTGCACCTCGACGGAGCGAAACGCGCCGGCAAACGAGGTGGCCACGGCGTCCTCGCCGCTCATGCTCGAGCGCACGATCAGCCGCCCATCGCCCAGCAGCTCGCGGATTCGCGCGCAGTCGGGCACGAGTCGCGCGGGCTCGGGCGCGGCCAGGAGTGACGCGCGAAAAATCACGAGCTTTTCGGGCACGGCCCGGGCGTCACCCGACCAGCGCGACCAGGCGCGCACCGCCTCGTCGTGGCCGGCAAGGCGCGAGAGCCAGTGCGCGATCTTCTCGAGGTCGAAAAAAGCGGTCGGGGGCACGCGCGCGCCGGCACGCGCCGCCAGCTTCAGCCCCGTCGCCTTGCCGCCGGACGCAGCCGGATCGTTTGTGAGCAAAGGCGTCAGGAAATCCGCTTCCATCCCGAAAAAGCTACCCAATCGAGGCTTGAATGAACAGCCGAAAGTCTTTAGTCTCAGGGGCATGGCAGGCCAGGTCCAATACGCCAACTGGTGGTCAAAGCTCCTTTTCGGAAAAGCCTACGACAACCAGTTCGTCATCCCGCTCCCGAACCCGCGCGGCCTTACCGCGCTCATGGAGTTCTGCGAGCGCAACTTCCTGACGCCCGACTTCACCCGGCTCAAGATCGAAAAGCCCGTCTTCATCGTGGGCCTTCCCCGCTCGGGCACCTCGCTGCTCTACAATCTGCTCTGCGCCCACGAGCGGGCGGCCTACGTCACGACCTCGATCAACTGCTTTCCCACGGCCGTCTGCACCATCGAGTGGGCCCGCAAAAAGTTCAACTTCAACATCCGCGGCGAGCGCTTCCTCCAAGACTCGATCGACGCCGATTTCTCGAGCCCCTCCGAGCCCGCGATGTTCTGGGGCAAGTGGATCGGCCGCGACACCGACTCGCTCTACTGGCCGGAGAAGCGCCTCAAAGACTTCTCTCCCG
Organism: Deltaproteobacteria bacterium; assembly: GCA_016194795.1. Lineage (GTDB taxonomy): Bacteria > Bdellovibrionota > UBA1018 > UBA1018 > UBA923 > JACQAX01. The sequence goes on from JACQAX010000336.1 coordinate 4,422, forward strand.
AGAAAATCGAAGAGATTTACGGCGACATCAAGCGCGTCCTCCACTCGTTCGGTGGCGAGGGCCGGCGCTTCATCGTGAAATACCCCGTCTTCCAGACCGAGCTCCGGATGCTCCAGGATCTTTTTCCGGACGCGAAGTTCGTCCACATCGTGCGCGACGGGCGCCAGGTCGCCAACTCCCTCGTCAAGCTTTACAAGCTCTGCAACGATCAGATCCAGAAGATCAACCACCCCGACCTGAAGGCGCTCGTGCCCTACCCCCGCGTGAAAAATCTGGAGAAGTACGTCAAGGAGTTCGGCGCGACCGACATCCGCACGACGGCCCACATCTGGGAAGACTCGATCGAAGCCGTACACGAGGCCAAAGGCGACCTCAAGCACTTCACCGAGATCCGCTACGAAGACCTGCTCGGCCGCCCTGAATCCGAGCTCAAGCGCATCTTCGAGTTCGTCGAGCTTCCGTGGCCGGCCGCGAGCAACGAGCTCTTCAAAAAAGAGTACGCCAACATCGGCGTCATCCACCACCGGAACAGCTACGGACAGTTCGACGTCGTCGAACGGATCGCCGGCAAGACGCTCAAAGCGTACGGGTACGCCTGACGCATGTACCAGGAAACGCACACTCGTTCGGTCGTCAAGGCGGTTTCGTGGAGAGTGGCCGGCACGCTCGCCACGAGCGTGATCGTCTACGTCTTCACGCGCCGCCTGGACATCGCCCTGCTCGCCGGCGGCGTCGAAGCCGTGGTGAAGCTTGCCATCTACTACGTGCACGAGCGCATCTGGGATCGCATCCACATCGGTCGCCGCCCGATCACGCCGGCCGTGCTCTGGTTCACGGGCCTCTCGGGCGCGGGCAAGACGACGCTGTCGATCGCGCTGGTCGACGAGCTGCGCCGCCGCAACCTTCGCGTCGAGCACCTCGATGGCGACACGATCCGGCACATCTTCCCCAAGACCGGGTTTTCGCGCGAGGAGCGCGAGGAGCACATCAAGCGCGTGGCCTATCTCGCCAGCCGCCTCGAGAAAAACGGCGTCTTCGTCGTCGTCTCGCTGATCTCGCCCTATGAGGCAAGCCGCGACTTCGCGCGCGGCATCTGCGAGAATTTTTTCGAGATCTATCTCTCGACGCCGCTCGGCGAGTGCGAAAGGCGCGACCCCAAGGGCCTGTATCGCAAGGCGCGCTCGGGCGAAGTCAAAGACTTCACGGGCATCACCGCCCCGTACGAGCCGCCCAAAAAACCCGAGCTCACGATCGATACCTCGCGGCTGTCGATCGAGCAGGCCACGCGCGACGTCATGGCCGCGCTGAGGAAGTACCTATGACCCACCTCGACGAGCTCGAGAGCCGAAGCATCCATATCCTCCGGGAGGCCTACAGCTCGTTTCGCAACCTCGGCATGCTCTGGTCGATCGGCAAAGACTCGACCGTGCTGCTGTGGCTGACGCGCAAGGCGTTCTTCGGCCACGTGCCGATCCCGCTCATCCACATCGACACGAATTACAAGATCCCCGAGATGATCGAATATCGCGACCGCCTGGCGCGCGAATGGGCCTTGAATCTGATCGTCGGCCAGAACAAGAAGGCCTTGGCCGAGAAGACGACGTTTCCCGACGGAACGATCGATCGGCTGGCGTGCTGCAAGCTTCTGAAGACCCAGGCGTTGAAAGACACGCTCACCGCCCAGCACTTCACCGGCATCATCGCCGGCATTCGCGCCGACGAAGAGGGCTCGCGCTCCAAAGAGCGTTACTTCTCGCCACGCAACCGCGAGAGCGACTGGGACATCGGCGACCAGCCGCCCGAGTTCTGGAACCAGTACAAGACGGATTTCGCGCCGGGCACGCACCTGCGCATCCACCCGCTGCTTGACTGGACCGAGCTCAACATCTGGGAGTACATCGGGCGTGAGAAAATCCCCACCGTGTCGCTCTACTACGATCAGGGCACGGGCAAGCGCTACCGCTCGCTGGGCTGCTACCCGTGCACGTTTCCGGTGGAGTCGACCGCCAAGAACGTCGACGAGATCATCGCCGAGCTGCGCACCGGCAAGTTCGCCAACGTGGCCGAGCGCTCAGGGCGCGCCCAGGACAAGGACGACGGCGGCACCCTCGAAACCCTTCGCCGCGATGGGTATATGTGATGAACATCGTCATAGTGGGCCACGTCGATCATGGGAAGAGTACGGTCGTGGGAAGGCTACTGGCAGATACGAATAGCCTGCCGCAAGGCAAGCTCGAGCAGGTGCGCGAGTTCTGCTCGCGCAACTCCCGGCCTTTCGAGTATGCGTTCCTGCTCGACGCGCTTCGGGACGAGCGCGCCCAGGGCATCACGATCGATACGGCGCGCGTGTTCTTCAAGACGGCCAAGCGCCCGTACGTGATTCTCGATGCCCCCGGACACGTCGAGTTCGTCAAAAACATGGTGACGGGCGCTTCGCGCGCCGATGCCGCCTTGCTCGTGATCGACGCCAACGAGGGCATCAAAGAGAACTCGCGCCGGCATGCGCATCTTTTGTCGATGCTCGGCATCCGCCAGCTTGCCGTGCTCGTCAACAAGATGGACCTCGTCGGCCACGACGAGAAGAAGTTTCGGGCGATCGTGAGCGACTTCGAAAAGCACCTGGCTGGCGTGGGCCTGAAGGCCGCGTACTTCATTCCGGTGGTGGGTTACGAGGGCGAGAACCTCGCCTCGCGGTCCAAAAATCTTGGCTGGTATTCGGGCCCCACGGTGCTTGAAGCGCTCGACGCCTTCAACGAGCCGCTGGCGCTCGACGGCACCGCCTTTCGCATGCCGGTGCAGGACGTATACAAATTTACGGCAAGCGGCGACACCCGGCGCATCATCGCGGGAAGCGTGGAGAGTGGCTCGGCCAAGATCGGCGACGAGCTCGTTTTCTACCCCTCGGGAAAAAAGAGCACGATTGCAAGCCTCGAGGGGTTTCCGCGGGCGCGCGTCGCCGGCAAGCTCGTTGCCGGCGGCACCGACGGGTTTACGCTGTCAGAGCAGATCTACGTGGGACGCGGCGAGCTCGCCGCGCGCGCGGGCGAGCCCGCCCCGCAGGTCGGCACTCGCGTCAAGGCCAGCGTGTTCTGGCTCGGCAAACGCCCTCTGCACTCCGACAAGGAGTACGTGCTGAAGCTCGGAACGGGACGCGCCCGGGCTCGCCTCGAAAGTGTTTTGAAGGCGGTCGATGCCGCCGAGCTCCGTGCTCGAAACGACGCCGAGACGGTCGAGCGCTTCGAGATCGCCGAGTGCGTGTTCCGGCTTTCGCGCCCGCTCGCCTTCGATCTCGACGGGCTTACGCCGGCGACCACGCGTTTCGTGCTGGTCGACGATTTCGAGATCTCGGGTGGCGGCATCATTCGCGAGAACGTGACGGCGGACTCGAACAAGGCGCGCTCCGGCCAGGCGGGTGCCAAGTTCCACCAGAAGGCCGCGCTGATCATCGTGAACGGAGAAGGCGCGACCGGCGTCGCGCTCAAAAGCCTCGAGTCGACGCTCACCGAACAGGGCCGCACGGTACACGTGCTCGAAGCCCCCGAGAGCAAGATTGCCGAGCACGCGCAGGTTCTCCTCGAAGCCGGGCTCGTCGTCCTGACGGCCGCGGTCTCGACCAAGCTCCTGGGCGAGCTGAAGAAGCGACTCCCGGCTCACGCGATCCACTCGGTCACGCTTGACGCTCGGGACGAGCACTCGGTCGTGCGCTCGATCCTCGACGAAACCTCTGCCTAGCCTACTCAATAAAAACCGGCACCGAACGCGCAAAATTCATTATAATGAGAATATGGCGACGCTAACCGAGATCACGTCCAAGACGTTCGAAGAGCTGGTTCTCAAGCAAAAGGGCCCGGTGCTCGTCGACTTCTGGGCCACCTGGTGCGGCCCCTGCAAACAGCTGCTCCCGCGTCTTGAGGAGATCGCGGGCGAGCTCGCCGGCCGCGCTCAGGTCGTGAAGGTCAACATCGAAGACTGCCCCGACATCGCGCAAAAATATTCGGTGCGCGGCGTGCCCGCGATGCTCATCTTCAAAGACGGAGCCATCAAGGATTCGCTCGTCGGGGCGCACTCCAAAGAGACGATCCTCAACGCTCTGAAGACCCAGCTCTGAGCTTTCGCACGGGGTGCGACCCGAGCACGTGCTGCGTGTGGAACGCGTCACGAAAGCGCGCCTCCTGCTTGAACTCGGTCGTATAGCCCGCTCCCCCGAGTACCTGCAGGCTGCTCGACGAAAGCTCGCAGGCAAGCTCCTGAAGACGAATGGCCAGCGCCGTCGCCGAGCGCTGCCAGCCCGACGCCCGCGCGTCAACCGCGTCGCGCGCGTGCTCGAAGGCAAGCGTGGCGAACGTGTGCTGGGTCGCGATATCCCCAAGCAGCATCCGAACCTCAGACCAGCCGATGATCTCGCGGCCGCCCTGCCGGCGGGTCTTCGCGTAAGCCACCGCCTCGTCAAGCGAGCCACGACAAAGGCCCAAGGCGATCGCCGCCGCACCGATCGAGTAGCGCGCCAG
>JACQAX010000337.1 GCA_016194795.1 Deltaproteobacteria bacterium
CATCTTCATCCCGTTCGGCACGAAGCTCAAGCGCAAGGCCCACATGCGCATGATGCAGAAAGAGGTCGTGAAGCTCGGCGTGATCGGCATCCAGGAGGGCTTGAACCCGCATTTCCTGCGCGAAAAGCTCGAGGTCTTCGTCGAGGAGAAGCTGCGCGGCTCGGGCGTCGCCGGCGACAGCGGTGGCGACGCCGGCCTGGGGAAAGCGTGAGTGGCTAAAAAGCATCCCGAGCACGTCAACCTCGAGCGCTGGCTCGTCTCGTACGCCGACTTCATCACGCTGCTCTTCGCGTTCTTCGTCATCATGTACGCGATCTCCCGCGCCGACGTCCAGAAGTTCAAGACCGCGAGCGCGAGCCTGAAGAAAGCGTTCGGCGGCGTGGTCGAGAGCGGGAGCACGGGCGGCGGCAACACCATCGTGCCCTTCGACACCCAACGCCCCGAGGGCGGGACCATGATCGACATGCCCGAAGGCAAGACCAATACCCGCACCATCGACAACGTCGAGCTCAAGCACCTGGCCGAGGTGCTCGAGGAGAGCTTGAGCTTCGAGCTCGGCAAGCTCGACGCGGCCGAGAAGATGCAGATCACCTACGACAACCGCGGCGTCGTCGTGCGGCTCATGGCCAAAGGCTTCTTCGACCCCGGCGCGGCCGACGTGCGGCCCGACGCCATCGCGGTGCTCGATCAGATCGCCAAGGTGATCGGCGACGCCGGGCGACCGGTGCGGGTCGAGGGGCACACCGACAACGGCAAGACCTCGAGCCAGCTCTACCCGTCGAACTGGGAGCTTTCGACGGCGCGCGCGGCGTGGATCGTCCGCTACCTCATTCAAAAGCACCACTACGATCCGCGGCTGCTCGCGGCGGCCGGCTACGCCGAGTACCATCCGATCGCGCCCAACGACACCGAGAGCGGGCGCAGCCGCAACCGGCGCGTCGAGATCCTCGTGCTCTCGAAGTAGCCGACGGCGTCAGGCGCGCGCCCACTCCCGGCGCAGCAGCCCGTAGAGCGCCTCGTCGACGGCGTGGCCCTCGACCATGTAGTGCTCGCGCAGCAGGCCCTCGCGCCGGAAGCCCAGGCGCTCGAGCAGGCGGCACGAGGCGACGTTTTCCGAGTGCACGTACGCGGTGAGCTTGCGAAGCGCGGTCTCGGCGAAGAGCTTGTCGACGAGCAGGCGCACGGCCGCCGTGCCCAGGCCCCGGCCGCGGTATTTTTCCCCGAGGCTGTAGCCGATCTCGCCGGTGGCCATCGTGGCGCTCACGCTTTTCAGCGAGACGATGCCGACGACCTCGCCGCCTTCGCGGACGAACCAGCGGTAGTCGGTGGCCTCTTTCAGCTCCGAAAGATCCGACGTGCAGTTGCCGAGATGCTCGCGCGCCTGCTCGGGCGTCATCGCCTTGAGCGGGTTGAACGCGCGCGTGGCGGGCTCCTGTCGCCAGCTCCAGAAGATGTCGGCGAACTCGGTCGTGCAGGGGATGAGCTCCATACGATGGCTATATTGGAAATTTTTCGGCGATGCTCGCGGAAAATTTTTCCCAGCCGCTCAATACCGCAGCCCTTCGCTCGGCCCCGAATCGGTCGCGTATGCAGGCTTGCCCAAGCTCGCAGGACATTGCTGCTTTCCCTCGTCCGGCGCGGCTTGACGGTTTGACTCGGCGCGGGAGAGTCGCAGGGTTCCGCTCAAGCTTCACCTAGTCTTTGCCCACTTGCCCCGCCACCGCGGCGTGGGAACATGAGTTCAGAGCGACAAGCTTTAGCGAGCTGTTCACGGCCACGGATGGCTGTTCGCAAAGCCGCGCAGGGACTCACACTTCCCTACACGTCACATTCTCATCTTGATCCGACAAAGCCGCTCGGTTATATTAAGATTGGTTAACAATCTTAAAACTTGTTAACAAGGAGAGTTAACTCATGAACATCCCCAACGTTCTAACCCTAGGCCTATGCCTAGGGTTGGGTCTGGCTTCATTCCAGGCCCATGCCTTCGGCCCGAAACGCCCGGCGGCTCCCAAGGAGCCGGCCGATTCCCAGGCTTATCCCACGCGCGACATTTCTTTCGGCAAGTTTCTTTCGACGCCCTTCATGCTTCCCGACGGCAAGACCAAGGTCGACATGAGCGTCGTGCTTCCCGATCTCGCGCTCACCGAGCTCACGCAGTCGCAGAAGCGGCTGCGCGCGCGCAACACCGCGCCGAGCGAGGGGAGCGGCGAGCCCGAAGATCGTTACATCCTCAAAGGCGGTCTCACCGCGTTCGAGGCCAATAACTTCTCGTCGCAGATCACGATCGGCTACAAGCCGGGCGCCGGCGATATCGGCAACGGCTCGCTCACCGGCGTGCAGGGCGCCGTGAAGTTCAACGTCGGCACGCTCGAGATGGATTTTCATCTCGTCGATACGCGGCGCCAGGAGGTCGTGGCCGTGGGACACGGGAGCGCGCTCACGGGCGGCGTCGGCTTGGACGTCGAGATCGACTTCAGCGTGATCAAGACGGGAGCCGACTTCGTCTATAACAGCCCGATGGCACCGCATTTCCGCAAAGCGGTGCGTGACGCGTTTCTCCAGATGGCCAACGACCCGAACACGAACTTCCTCGTCGACTGGACGGCCAAGGTCACGCGCATCGACCAGGCTTTGAAGCAGCTCTTCTTCGATGCCGGCGGGCGCGACCAGGTCGTTCCCGGAAACCTCTTCACCATCTACGACTCGGGCGACGCGCGCCTGGGCGAGGTGAAAGTGCAGTCGGCCGAGCATGAGCAAAGCGCCGCCGCGTTC
>JACQAX010000338.1 GCA_016194795.1 Deltaproteobacteria bacterium
ACCTCGCGGCGCGCGTCGAGAGCGGCGACGTGCCGCTCTCGAAGATCGCCGAGCTCGGCGACGAGGAGATCATCGAAGCCCTGGTGAAGATCAAGGGTGTCGGCCGTTGGACGGCGCAGATGTTTCTCATGTTCAGGCTCGGCCGCCTCGACGTGCTCCCCACGGTGGACCTCGGCATCAACAAGGCCATCATGCGCGAGTACGGGATGAAGAAAATGCCCAAACCCGCCAAGGTCCTCGAGGTCGGCGCCGCCTGGTCGCCCTACGCGACCGTGGCCTGCTGGTATCTCTGGCGCTCACTCGACACGCCCGGGAATGTAAATCCGATGACCGCGCCGGCCACCCGGCGGGCAAAGAATCCGATGACCGCGCCGGCCACGAAAACCCGCAAGAAAGCGGCGAAGAAGTAGACTCGCAAGAACCTTTGCGCTTTACAGCGCCACTCGCGCCACCTATCGTTTTTACGATGATTCCAGGCGCGCCACGCCGTGCATGGCCGACTTCGGCCCTGCCACTACTCGCACTCTGCATGAGCCAGGCCGCGTGCTCGCTCAAAAGCTCGCCCGGAGGCGGCACGGGGCTCCAGGTGAAGCTGCGCGATTCCGACCACAGCTTTTCTTACGCGCTCGGCGCGCTCGATCTCTCGGCGCCGTCCTCGATCCTCTCGATTCCGCTCAGCGGCCTCGGCGCCAACATCGGCTGCTTCGTCGTCGGCGCGCTCGGCGGCGCCGTCGGGACGGGTGGAACCTGCTCGACCGGCTCGCTCGGCAGCCAGTTTCCGGGACTCTACTCGACGCAGTCGACGAGCGTCAGCGACACGTTCACGCTGTCGATGCCCGTCTCCGACGGAGTTTCGCTCGCCGCCTTCGGCGGCTTCACGAACAGCAGCGGCACGTGCGATGCCACGCCGGGCAACGGCGGCGGCGTCGCGTATCTCGGCAACGCCACATCGGTGACCACCGACGTGACCGTCGAGATTCCGGTCTCGTTTTCCGATCCCAACAACGTCCTCGGCTGCACGACCAGCCCGTACCAGGTTTTTTCCGATACCCTCAAGGGCTACTCCTTCGGTGCTTCGGTCAACTCCGCCAATACCGGCGGCAAGCTGTCCGGAACGACCGGCACGACCGGCGCCAACCCGCTCTCGGCCGGAGCGACCGGCGTCGCGCTTCTGACCTCGGGCGGCCAGTCCGCCTCAGGCGCGACCGCGACCTTCGGCGCGACGAAGCCCTACCTTTCGGCCAAAGCGACCTTCAACACCACGAGCGTTGCGGGCGGCGCGGCGCTCCACTATCTCGCCTTCACGGACAATCTCGCGTCGGGCTCAGGCAACCTCGTCTACTGCGGCGTCAACGCCGCCGTAGCCTTCACCGGCGTAGGGAGCGAAACGGTCTCTTACGGCGGCGTTTCCTCATACTCCGGCGTGATGGGGATCAACTCGCTTGGAACCGCGCCCATCTCAGGGTCGTACACGATCCAGTGCGACATGGAGCCCCTGAACTCCTCGAACGTCAAGCTGTTCATCCACGTCACGAGCAACGGCGTCACCACGAACTTCTCGACTACGGCCCCGGTCACATTCAACTCGACCAAGCTCTACGCGCTCTTCGGCTCGTCGCAGGGTGGCGGCGGACTTGCCCTTGCCGCGACCGTTACCGACTTCTCGGTGTCCACCGCGGATACGACCCAGGAGTGATCCCCCGGCAGAAATTGCCTAACGCAACTTTTGCGTAACGCTGGCCGATACATTAGACATGGCCGGAGTCAAACTCAGCGTCGTCATTCCCATTTTCAACGAGATGCAGTACCTCCACGAGATCCTCAGGCGCGTGTGTACCGCACCGCTCGCGAAGCAGGGCGCCGACTCGCGCTGGGATCGCGTCACCTCGATGGAGCTGATCGCCGTCGACGACTGCTCGCGCGACGGCTCGCGCGAATGGCTGACCGAGCTCACCAAAAACTTCAACGACGTCTTCGGCGGCTCGAGCACCGTGCCGACGACGTTTCGGCTCATCCTCCAGGAAAAAAACGGGGGCAAAGGCGCGGCCGTCCGCCGCGGCATCTCCGAGACGACCGGCGACATCGTCATCGTCCAGGACGCCGACCTCGAGTACTCTCCCGGCGATTACCCGCAGCTGCTCGCGCCGATCCTCGCCAACAAGGCCGACTGCGTCTTCGGCAGCCGCTACCTCGGCGAGGAAAAGCGCGTCTTGCGCTTCTGGCACACCATGCTCAACACGTTTCTCACGACGATGACGAACATGCTGTGCAACACCACGCTCACCGACATGGAGACCTGCTACAAGGTCATGCGCGGCGATCTCGCCCGCTCGATCCAGCTCGTGAGCGACCGCTTCGGCATGGAGCCCGAGCTCGCGGCGCGCCTGGCGAAAGCCCGCGTGCGCATCTTCGAAGTCGGCATCAGCTACGACGCGCGCTCGTGGGAAGAGGGAAAGAAGATCGGCCCGATGGATGGCGCCGCCGCCCTCTGGCACATCGTGCGCTTCAGCCTCTTCGGCGGCAACCCGTTCAAAAAGGGCCTCCGGCAAGCCGCCTACGGCACGCAGCACACCAACGAGCAGTTCTACTGCAAGCCCCTGCGCGACGTGCTCGCGTCGCTGCCGAGAAAAAACTACGGCCGCGCCCTCGAGATCGGCTCGGGCCTGGGCACCGTCACGCGCGTGCTCACCCAGAAGGCGCGCACGGTCGTCGCCACCGACGTCGACGCCAAGTCGGTGAAGTACCTGAACGACCGCTTCCGCTACAACCCGGGCTTCACCGCCGAGCAGTGGGACGCGACGACCGACCCGAAGGGCCACGAGACGCCGAAGGCCATCGCCGAGGGCGGCTTCGACCTCATCGTCGCGATGAACATCCTCGAGCACCTGAAAGACGACTCCGGCTGCGTCGAGCGCTGGTCAAAGCTTTTGAGCGACGAGGGCATCCTCATCGTGCTCGTCCCCTATGGGCAGTTTCTCTTTTCGCCGGTCGACCGCGCGGTGGGCCACCACCGCCGCTACGCCCGCTCGGACGTGAAGCGGATCACCGAGCGCGCGGGCCTCGAGACGAAGCAGCTCCGCTTCGCCAACCCCCTGGGGATCGTAGGCTGGTTTCTCAACGGCAAGGTTCTCGGGCGCTCCGAGCTGCCCGAGGGCCAGGCGCGCCTCTACTCGGCGCTCAAGCCCCTGGTCCGCCCGCTCGAGAAGCTCGCCGAGAATTTCGTCGGCCTGAGCATCATCGCCATCGCGCAGAAGCCCAAAAGCGCCGCGCGCGCCCTCGAGCGCACGGAACCCACGCGCAAGGCCGCGTGACCCCCGCGCTCAGGCGCTCACTTTGATTTTTTCGACCTCGCGCAGATACTTGCGCGTGCCCTCCGGCAGCTTCGTCCAGAGCCGGATCGCGAAGAACAGCCCGAAGAGCGTGGCGGGAATGAGGAACGACGGCCAGTAGTGCCACGTCTGCTTCGTCAGCACGGCCCCGAGCACGAACTCCTGAAAAGACGAGCCCAGCTTCGAGAACCCGTCGGCCACGCCGGTCGCGGTCGCCGCGCCCTTGCGCCCGCCGAAATCCGCCGTCGCGGTGCCCGACATGATCGAGTGCACGCCGATCACGGCCGCCATCACGACGAGGCAGCCGGCGCCGACGAGCTTCGGCTGCGTCGAGATCGCGACGAGCATGACCAGCGTCGCCGCGAACATCGCCACTTGCAGAATGCCCGCCACCGGCGCGCGGCGGGAATGGAAGTACTTGTCCGAGATCATGCCGGCGAAAAAGCCGCCGACGATGCCGGTCAGGCACGCGAGCAGGCCCCAATGCTCCAGAATCGACGGAACGCCGAGGCCCGTGTCCTTGGCGTACAGCCGGTACCACTTCATGACGCCGTCGCGCAGGATGCCCGAGCTGAACTCGATGGCGCCGATCATCAGTAATATTTTGTTCGACAGGATGGCCTTGATGACCTTGAACCAGGTGCTGAAGTCGGTGTGGTCGCCATGCGAGGCATCGTGGGTCTCGAAGCGCCCGAACCCCGCCTCGTCGGGCGTGTCCTTGATCAGAAGCAGGTCGACCAGGGCCCAGAAGAAAAGAAAACCCGCCGGAACGAAGAACAGCAGCCAGAACGAAGACATCGTCGGGCCGCGCGGGATAAAAAACGCCTGCATGAAATCGCGGAAGGCCGACGGCGGCCCCGTGTAGTCGACGCGAACGGCCTGCACGATGGCCTCGATCCAGTCGAAGGCGTAATAGACCCCGAGCGAGATGAGCGTCCCGAAGATGGCGCCGAACGTGCCGCGCTCGCGCACGTGGAACCAGAACGACTTCACCTTGATCGTCGAGATCGCGCCGAAGCTCTGGAAGAACATGTTGCACGAGTAGAGGACGGTGAGCGCCGCGACGATGTTCACCGAGCGCTTGTCCTTGAGGTACAGGAACAGCGCCCAGCCCATGAGCACGTTGAAGATGCCGGCGCCGAGCGCCGCCATGATCATCCCCTTCTTTCCGCCGATCCGGTCGATCAGCGGCCCCGTGACGAAGAGGGCGATGGCGTAGACGAAGAAGCCCCAGCCGGAGATCAGGCTTTTCTGGGCCTTGGTGATGACGTCGGCAGTGGCCAGCGCATCGAGGTTGTAGCGCGCCATGTACATGAACGAGTAGGTCATCCCCAACGGGAACCAGCTCAGGAACCGGGTCCACATGAAGCGCTTGGAGTGCTTCAGCGGATTGCGCATGAAGTACAGGGTGATGATGTAGGCCAGTATGCCGCCGAGAGCGAGGAGCTGCATCGTACTCACATTAATAACAGCGTCTTCGAGCTTGCCGGCGCGCGCGAGGCTTTCGCTTTCGCGCGCCTGGCAGGTCGCGGTGATCTCCGGCCCGAAGATCTTGCAGCTGGCGCTCGCGAGCGCGCAGACCCGCTCGCCGCCCTCGGCGAGGTCCTGCTTGAAGAGCTCGGCGGCCCTCTTCGACATCGCGTCGAACGCCGCCTTTGAATCGGCCGTGTGCTTGGCCGCCTCGAGAAGGCTCGCGAGATTCTCGAAAGCCGCCCGATCTCTGAACTCGCCCAAGCACTTCACGCTGTGGGGATCGAGCAACGACTTGCCGGTCTGCACCGAAAACCACATCGAGGACGAGAGCAGCTCGGCGACGGTCTCGGGCTTCAGAGCGTCCGGCTTGGCCATCTTCTGGTCGGCCCGGACCTTCGCGAAGAGCATCTTTTTCAGGGTCGCGTAAAAACCGCGATACGCGGGCGGAACTCTCGAAAGCGCGTAACGGAAACCGGCATCGGGATCCGGCGTCGCGCCGAAAGCGAGCGACGGGACCAACAACGACAGCAGCACGAGTGTTCTCATCCGGACCTCCGCGTGGATTTTCTGGTTTTACCCTGGAGCAGCCGCGAAAGCTCGAGCGCGCCCGCCGGGACGAGCACGAGAAAGACGGCCTCGAGCGGCGCGCGAAACCGCGGCGAGCCGTAGAAGATCAGCGCCTGCGCGACCGTGGCCGCCGGCACCACGCCGAGGAGCCACACCGCGAGCCGCGAGTCGCGCACGCGCCAGAGCGCGGCGGCGCCCAGGACCATCGGCAGGAACGCGAGCAGGTAGCCCCAGTTCACGTGCCGCGGGGCCTCGGGCGTGTGCGGCCAGATCTCGTAGTCGATCGGCAGGAAAAGAAAGACGAGCTTCTCGGGGAGGTACTTCACGATCCGGAAAGGATCGGCGCGCAGCCCGTCGAGCGTCTTGCGGCGAAAGAACCGCGAGCGCTCGGCCGGGTTCTCGAGCTTCATCGCCTCGGCGTAAACCGGGTCCTCGGGCATCGTGACTTTTCCCCAGAGTCGCTTGCCGGTGGGCCCGAGCGGCGGCCAGTACGACGCATAGAGCGTGAGGCCGTCGGAGGTGCCGACCGGGACGAAGTGGCCGAACGTGACGTAGTTGCGCGCCGTCCACGGCAGGATGGTTCCGGCGCAGCAGGCCGCGACGAGCGCCACGGGCACGAGCGCGAGGGCGCCCTTCTTCCTGAAACCCAGCATCGACTGGCCCAGGAACCACCAGCCGAAGACGAGCGCGACGAAGATGTTGGCCGAGCGCACGAGCGTGCCCAGCCCGAGCAGCGCGCCCACCGCGGCGGCGCGCCCCGCTCCCCCGCGCTTCTCGACGAGCGGCACCGCCGCCCAGAGCGTGGCCAAAAGGATGAAGACGTAGAGGTTCTCCGACATCAGCGCGCGCGACGCGTAGATGAGCATCGGATAGAACGCCGCGACGGCTCCCGCGGCAAGCCCGAGCGACGGCCCGAAGAAGTGCGCCGCCAGCAACGCGATCAGCGCCACCGAGCCCGCGCCCAGCACGGCCTGCGCGAGATAAACCGCTTTCGGATGGGCGCCGCCGGCGACCCGATAAACGGCCGCGACGAAGACGGGGTAGCCCGGCGGCTGAAAGCCGAACGGCTTGCCGGCGTCGTCGACGTACCCGCGATCCGCCGCGAGCGACTGCGCGAGCATGTGGTAGTCGGCGGCATCCACCTCCGGGGCCGCCGGAATCGCCATCGCGGCCACCGCGCGCGCGACGAACGCGAGCGCGCAGACCACCAGCAGCCAACGCAGTCGTGAAGGTTTGGGTTTCACGTCAACGAGTGTATCACGAAACTTTTTTGCGCGAAGCCGCCGCCGCGGGCTTCGCGGCCACCACGCCGCCGAGCTCGAGCAGCAGGCGCTTGCAGTCGGCCGCCGACACGCGCTTGCGCTTGTCGCTCGGGCTCACTCCGCGGCCGTAAACCGCGAGCGTCCCTTCCGGGATGTGGTAGGCCGTGCCCGGATCGGTGCGAATGACGCTCACGCCGCCCGCGGCCCACTCGATGGTCTTCGTGCCGAGGCGAAAACAGCCCGCGTCGACGTCGAACAGCTTCGGAACGAGGATCGTGATGCTCAGGCTCGCCTTCGACTCCTCCACGCGAAAGAGCTTCTCGCCCGAGGCGGTCTTCGCCTTCTCGAGCGCGCGACGGACGTCGGCGCGCTTGGCCGCGTCGCGCACCTCGACGGCGATCTGGGGCACCATCGCGAGCAGCGCCTTGTACTCGCCGGCCGCCAGGCCGCAGGCCTCCATCAGCTTGCCCACTTCAGTCACGGCGAGCTCGACCCCCTCGAGGTGACGATGCACGGTGTCCTGTCCCATGCTCGCCGCCCAGACGACGACGAGGTCGGGGTTCTTCTCGCACATCGCGAAGACGTCGCCGAGGATCTCGTCGGTCACCTCGAGCGCGAAGCGCATGGTCTCGAGGTACGGCGCGGGCTCGCCCTCTTTGCCGAAGTCTTCCGGAAACACGTTGTCCCAGTAGCGGTGCATGACGCCGGCGACGTGGTTGGTGAAGAACGTCGAGAACTTCGGCGGGTTCACCGGGTCGTAGAGCTTGCGAAAGACGTCCCAGCACAGCAGCGACTGGAACACCGGCCTGCGCGAGCAGGCCGTCCGATCGATGCGCTCGCGCGCGAGCTGCGCGGCCACGCGGGCGACGGTTTTCGGGCGGATGCCGAGCCGGGGCAGCGAGGCCGCGAGCGGCACGAGGTCTTTCGAGAAGAGCGAGCTCGCGTTCACGACGCGGGCGTTCTTGGCGACCTGCCCCAGGTTGAACTTCTGGAACGGCTCGACGAAACGCGGGATGCACCGCTCGTCGTGGGCGAAGGTGTCGGGGATGTAGAAGCCGCCGGGACCGGGATCCACCGGAGGCCAGCTCTGCAGCGAGCCGCACACGCCGATCGAGTGCCCCCGCCGGCGGTACTCCTCCCAGATCGGCGTCCCCTTGAAGGTCGCCGGGTCCTGCCCGAGAAACTGGACGCCGTGCTCGCGGTTGGAAAGACCGCGATGGAAAGACGGCCAGGTGATCCACGGCGAGAGCTCGCCCGTGTCGACCGTCACGCTCGTGAAAGTTCGCGACGAGTCGAAGAAGCGCCGGATGTTCGGGTAGTCGGCCTTGAAGCGGTCGATGAGGCGCCACGGCACCTCGTTGACCTCGAGAAGAAGGATCGGGCGCACCCTGCCGCCGGCCCCCTCGCCGAAGCTCACCGGCGTCCGGCTCGCGCCGCCTTTTCCGCCAGTCGTCTTGCTGCCGCCACCGTTGCCTCGAGCCTTGTTGCGTTTACTCATGCGCGTGTGTATCTCCCATTTACTTTTCGGCGCGCGCGGGCGGCCGGTGGATGGGAAAATACTGCCGGGCCGTCGCGGGTCCCGTCAGAACACGTCGCTGATATTCAGGAAATTCGCGTCGAGCCCGCGGTGCTTGTCGAGCCATTTGAGGAAGTCATCGACCCCGGCCGGCTCGTTTTCGTTGCCGTGGATGAGGATGATGCTGCCCAGCTGCGGCGTCTCGTTCTTGGCGAGCCAGGCGTCGCTGCCGACGGGGATGAGAAGGAAGCTCCGGAGGAGGTCCTCGAGGCCGCGGTCGGCGACGAGCCCGGGAAAACGGAAAAACACGGACGGCACCACCCCGTGCTCGAGCAGCAGCTTTTCGAGACCGAGGATCTCGTAGTCGACGTTCACGCCCTTCTCGAGAAGGAAGTTGCGCCCGACGGGCAGGCGCGCGTCGAAGGGATGCGAATAGGTGTGGTTGATCCAAGTGATGCGCAGGCGCTGCTGGCGCTGCTGCTCGACCAGCCACTCGAACTGCGCGCGGTGGGCGCGCACCCACAGGCCGCTCACCGCGACGCCGACGGGGACGCCCGGGCCGCGCTCCGGCGCCAGCGCCTCGAGCGCGTCGAAGATCTCCTCGTCGAAACCCGCCTTGCGCGAGGGACAGAGGTCGACCGTGAGAAAGTAGCCGTTCACCCAGCGCGTGGCGTGGCGCACGCCGACGTTCTCGAGCGACCTCTGCGGCATCGTCGCGAGCGCGAGCGCGCGGAAGAGCCGCGTGTTGCCCCAAGCCACCTGCTCGGCCTCCTCGCACTGGAGACAGAGGGCGGGCACGATCGTCGTCTCGAGCGACTCGGGGTCGACGAGGTGCACGTACTTCTGCTTTCCCTTCTCGAAGGTGCGCGTGGCGAGGCGGGTGGGCTCGCCGGCCTCGCGGCACGCCTGAAACACCCGACTCAGGTGCGTCACCGGCCCGCGCGGCAGCCATTCGAAAGCGGGGGCAAGACACTGGGTCGAGGCCTGGGCCGATCCCAGGCTCAAAAACGCCAGCTGCGATGCCACGACGAGGACAAGCTTCACCGTCCGCGATTGTACCGCGAGCGCCCGCGCCGTGGAACTAGGCAAGGTCGTCACTTTCCGCCCGCCGCGCGCAGGTCGGCAAGGCAGGCATCGTCGAAACCCGGCACGGTCGAGTGAAAAATCTCGACGAGCCTGATGCTGTTGAGCGCGTAGTTCATGAGGCAAAGCGGGTTTCGGCAATGGCCGGCGTTGTTCTCGCCGTCGTAATGCTCGTTCTGCATCGGCGTGCCTTCGTTGACGAGGCCGAGGACGTGCCCCAGCTCGTGGGCGATGACCGTCTTCTCGACGAGCGCCTGCGTCTCGGCGGTCGCCTCGGCCAGGACGGTGTCCTCGAAGATCGCGATCGACGTCGCCCGGTAAGCCATCCCGAGGACGCGCTTGCCCGGCTCGTCCTGGACGTGGTGGCCGTCGAGAAACATGAGGTAGACGCTGATCGTGTCGTCGGTCGCGACGGTTTTCCGGTTGGCCAGCTCGACGACCGCGAGGTCGGCCGTCGAAACGGCGGCCGCGCGAACCGACGGGATGCCGGCGCCCGCGACGATCCGGATGCCGCCGGGCTTGTGGAGATGCTCTTCGAGAAAGCCGCGCACGTACTCGACGGTCTCGGCCGAGGGATCGCGGCCGGCCACGGCGCCCACCTCTATAATGAGCTTCGAGTAAGGTTGCGCGCGCAGCAGCCCTTGGGCACCGCTGCCAAGAGGCCGCGCTTCGAGGCTCGCGGCGCGGGCCACCGTCACGGCTTTTTCGGACTTCGGCGCGCACGCGGCGAAGGCGATCGAAAGAAGTAAAACTGAAAAGAATCGAGATGCTGCGCGCATTGGAGCTCCGCGGCACCAATAGCAGAAAGACACGCCTGTGTCCCGCGTTAAAACGCTTTTCGATTCGCCTCGTCGATGCTAGCCGTCTTGAGTAGGGGGAACGTCATGAAATTCGGTAGCTTCAATGGTCTCGCGTTCGGTCTGGTCTCTTTGCTCGCGGTTTCCGCGCTCGGCATCTCTGGTTGCAACGGGGGCCTGCTCGACAAGGTCGAGTTCAGCGCCGAGCCGAACCTCGAGACGGTGAAGGTGCAGCTGGATTTCTCGTCGGACCTCCAGACCGACCTCGGCGGCAGCTTTGAAGTCGAAACCGGCGGCCGCGACTACGGCGCGATCGAAGTCGAGCCCTCGGGCCCGGGCAACCCGTTCAACGTCGGCTTCCGGCTCAACCTGAACATCGTCAACGAGCAGGACTACGTGAGCCTCAAGCCGGTGACCGATCTCCCGTCCGGCCAGCCGATCCCCATCCCGAACCTCAACCGCGCGTTCGCGAAGGTTCAGATGAAGAACGAGATCAACAAGAACTTCGACATCTACGCGTACGTCGACGTCGCCGGCAAGGAGTGGCTCGGCCTCGCGATGACGCTCAAGTTCATCAACAACAAGTACTTCCCGGCCGGCCTTTCCGTGAGCAAGGGCTTCGTAAAGGACAAGTCGGGCAACAACGCGGTTTACGGCGCGGTCTTCGGGCCGAAGGTCGACAACAGCGGCAACATGACGGTTCCGGGCGGCATCGCGCTGTTCGGCAACGCCAAGGCGCTCATCGAGCTTGCCGGCGGCAAGGCGATGAACGGCGAATCCAACGGCAGCAAGTTCTACCTCTTCCAGGGCCCCCAGGCTGCTTACTACCAGAAGAACGAACGGAACGCGTTCTCGGTCGGACAGGCGTTCAAGCAGATCCTGAACGCCAACAGCTACGGTCACGCTCTCAAGTAAGAATAGGAAGACGCTCAAATGAAGAAAATCGTCACCCGGGCGCTTTGCGCCACGTTGTTGCTCGCCCTTTGCGGCGCGGGCTCGTGCGGCGGCTCGAAGTCCGTCGAGATCACGATCCTGCACACCAACGACATCCACATGCACTTCAAGGCCGAGCCGGCGAACTCCGAGAAGAACCCCTACAACCTCGGCGGCCTGGCGCGGCTCAAGACGCTCGTGGATCGGATTCGCGCCCAGAAGCCGCGCGCCTTGCTGCTCGACGCGGGTGACTGGTCGGAGGCGGTTAGCTACTTCAACGTCGACGCCGGCTCGAACATGCTCCGGATCATGAGCGCCATGGGCTACAACGCGGCGGTCGTCGGCAACCACGACTTCCTCAACGGCCCGAGCGAGCTTGCCTCGACGATCGAGCGCGCCTCGCCCACCTTCCCCGTGCTCGGCGCCAACAAGGACCTGACCCTCGTACCGGACAAGGATCGCGTCGCGCGCGCCGTGCAGGACTACGTCATCCTCGACGCCGGCAACGGCATCAAGGTCGGCGTCATCGGGGCGCTCTGCAACGACTTCTTCTACTACGGCTACTGGAAGCCGGCGCTCGTCACCAACACGCTCGAGAAATCGGCCGCGATCGCCAAGCAGCTCCACGACTCCAAGCAGGCCGACGTGATCGTGCTGCTCTCGCACAACACGCTCGCGCAGAACGTGCTCTGGGCCAAGCAGATCCCCTGGGTGAACGTCGTCGTCAGCGGCCATTCGCACGCCAAGACGCCGAAGATCATCGAAACCTCCAACGGCGGGCGCCCGGCGTACGTCGCCGAAGCCAAGCAGTGGGGCCAGTTCCTCGGCGAGATCACGCTCACCGTCGACAAGGACGCGAATCAAACGACGCTCAAGAGCTTCTCGCTCCACCCGGTCACCGTCGACCTGCCCGAAGACCCGGCCATCGTCTCGCTCGTCAACGACGCCGACCAGGTGCTCGCGAGAAAGTACGGCAAGGACGTCGCCCACGACCATGCCGCCGACGCCGACGACGAGATGGTCCACGACGACGGCCGCGAGGTGCCGATCACCAACATGATGACCGACGCGTACCGCATCTCGACCGGCGCCGACATCGCCGCCGAGTCGGTGCAGCTCACCGGCGACGGCATCCAGCCGGGCCCGCTTTCGACGCTCTCGCTGATGAACATCATGCCGCACATCTACAAGCCCGTCCCGGGCCAGCCGTTTCCCGAGAACGGCCGCACGTGGACGCTCAAGCGCTACCGCCTGAAGGGCTCCACCCTGCGCGGCGTGCTCAACCTCGTCTTTTCAGCCGAGTCGATCAGCCTCATCAGCTGGATCGCGCAGTCGGGCGCGCTGATCTCCTACGACAACGCGGCCGTCCCCAACCCCATCAAGACGATCAAGCTCCAGAACCCGATCACGGGCGCCTACGAGGACCTCGACGACGCGCGCACGTACACGATGGTGTTCCACGACGGCATCCTGCTCGCGCTGAGCATCCTCAACGACCATCTCGGTCTCGGCCTCGATCTCCAGAACGTCGAGGACACCGGCATCGAGGCCTGGCAGTCGATCCTCAGCTTCCTTGCGACCAAAGGCAATCACCTGCACGCGGCCGACTATCAGCCCGGCACGCGCTACAACACGCTGGGCGCCGACCTCGGCTTCTACGAGCATGACATCCAGCTGGTGGCCGACGGCAGCGGCGGCTATGCCGCCAACGTCATGGTGCAGAACGAGGGCCTGACCGCGAGCGCGGCCGGCGCCTTCAAGCTCTCGGTCAACCGCAGCGCGCCCGACGATTGGCTGGGTGACTTCACCGACAACAACGAGCACACGCCGATCGGAGCGGCCGTCGAAGTGCCGCCGCTCGCGCCGGGCGCGCGCGCGCTCGTGCGCGTCAACTGGGACGGCAAGCCCGACGCGGGCATCTACGGCCTGAAGTTCGAGGTAACCGGGCCCGACGCGAACCCGCGCAACAACGTCGTGACGATCCACTACCGGGTGCCGGCGCGCCGTTGAGCCGAGGGGCGCTTCGGTTTTTTCAGCGGCAGGTGGCGCAGTCGCCGTCGACCTTCTCGCGCTTGTAGGTGCACTCGAGCGAGAAGGCCGGGATGAGGCCGCTCGCGTCGGTGGGAAGCGAGAAGATCACGGGCGACTTGAAGTCGAATTCGATCGAGGTCGGCGAGTAGAACGCCATCATCATCGACCAGCTGACCTCGTCGGGAAGCAGGATCTTCTTCTTGCCGACCGTCTTGACGGGCTTGACGATCTTTCGCTCGGTGAAAAACTTCGAAACCTCGATCGCCGTGGGCTTGCCGTCTTCCTGGACGAGGCGAACACCGATGGTGACGCGAACGTCGTCGCTCAGCGCGTAATCGTGGCGCGTGCTGGCGGCCGCGATGTCTTTCAGGCCGGCGCCGACGTCGAGAGTCATCTTACGGGTTGAGGGTTGCAAGCCCCAAACCACGGTTCAGCGCGCGTAAGTCCGCGAACTCACGTCGCCACGGCGCCACGAACGCGTCCAAGGTATTTACAGCTGCGACTTCTGGGCGCGCCAGTAGGCGATGGTCTTTCCGAGGCCCTCGTCAAAGCGCGTGCGCGCCGTGAAGCCGAACCAGTTGCGCGCGCGCTCGGTATCGAGGCAGCGGCGCGGCTGGCCGTTGGGCTTCGACTCGTCCCAGGTGAACTCGCCTTTGTATCCCATGAGCAGCGCGAGCTTGAGCGTGAGCTCGCGAATCGAGATCTCGTAGCCGTTGCCGAGATTCACGGGCTCCTCGCCCTCGTAGATCTCGGCCGCCGTCACGATGCCCTCGGCCGCGTCCTCGACGTAGAGGAACTCGCGCGTCGGCGTGCCGTCGCCCCAGATCGACACCTTCTTCTCGCCCTTGTCGATCGCCTCCTGGATCTTGCGGATCAACGCCGGGATCACGTGCGACGAGCGCGGGTCGAAGTTATCAAACGGGCCGTACAGGTTCACGGGCAAGAGAAACACGCCGTTCAAGCCGTACTGGTGGCGATAAGCCTGCAGCTGGACGAGCAGCGCCTTTTTGGCGACGCCGTAGGGAGCGTTCGTCACCTCCGGATAACCGTTCCAAAGATTTTCTTCCTTGAAAGGCACCGGCGTGAGGTTCGGATACGCGCAGATCGTGCCGACCACGACGATCTTTTTCACCTTGTTGCGGCGGGCCGCCTCGATGAGCTGGATTCCCATGACGGCGTTGTCGTAGAAGAGCTCGCCGGGCTTCTCGCGGTTCAGGCCGATGCCGCCGACGTGCGCGGCCAGGTGGATGACGAGGTCCTTGCCTTCGGTGACGGCGAGGCACTGCTCCATGAGGCGCAGGTCGTGCTCTTTCGAGCGCGGCACGCTGATGTCGTCGACGCCGCGCGCGTGGAGCTGCTCGACGACGTGGCGCCCGAGGAAGCCGCTCGCGCCGGTGACGACGATCTTCGAGTCGCGCAGGTTCATTTGCGGATGTATCTTTCCGGATCAAGCCCTTCGAGCTTGAGGTCTTCGCGCACCATCAGCTGGACGAGCTCGCGGAACGTGATCGTGTGCTCCCACTTGAGCTCGCGCTTGGCCTTCGAGCAGTCGCCGATCAGGAGATCCACCTCGGTCGGGCGCAGGTAGCGCGGATCGAGTTTCACGTGGTCCTGGTAATTCAGCTTCACGAGCTTGAAGGCTTCCTCGAGGAACTCGCGCACGGAATGCGTTTCGCCCGTGGCCACCACG
>JACQAX010000029.1 GCA_016194795.1 Deltaproteobacteria bacterium
AGTGGAAAAATGTCTAAAATCTGCAAATGTTGCCAGCGCGAGCCGGCGACGATGGAATGCCAGGTCTGCAAGCGGTGGATCTGCCTGCAGTGCCAGCACTCGCACAACTGCTATCCGCGGCGTTTCGTGCTGCCGCAGGCGCCGCGAACTCCGCAATGACCGATTTCGCGTCGCTCAAGCTCTCGCCCGCGCTCGTCGAGGTGACGCGCGAGCTGGGCTTCGAACGGCTCACTCCGATCCAGGAGCAGAGCATTCCGTTGCTGCTCGAGGGGCGCGACCTCATCGGGCAGTCGAAGACGGGGAGCGGAAAAACCGCGGCCTTCGCGCTGCCGATCCTCGAGCGGCTCAAGCTCGACGAGCGGCGCCTGCAGGCGCTCGTGCTCTGCCCCACGCGCGAGCTCTGCACCCAGGTGGCGCGCGAGGTTCGCAAGCTCGGGCGCAGGCATTCGGGGCTTCAGGTCGTCATTCTCGCCGGCGGCATGCCGATCGGCCCGCAGCTCGACGCGCTCGAGCGCGGCGTGCACGTCGCGGTCGGCACGCCGGGGCGCGTGCTCGACCACCTGAGCCGCAACGATCAGGGCCTGATGCGCGTCGAAACGGTGGTGCTCGACGAGGCCGACCGCATGCTCGACATGGGCTTCCGCGAGGACATGGAGTCGATTCTCTCGGCCACCTCGACCCAGCGGCAGACCGTGCTTTTCTCGGCGACGTTCCCGCGTTCGATCGAGGAGCTGAGCAGCGCCTTCCAGAAAAAACCGGCGCGCGTCACCATCGAGGACGACGCGGGCCCCGCGCCCTCGATCCGCCAGATCGCCTACGAGACCGACGACAAGAAGCGCGCCCTCCTCTGGCTGCTCCAGAAAGAGAAGCCCGAGTCGGCGATCGTCTTCTGCAACCTCAAGGCGACCGTCGCCGAGCTCGACGCCGCGCTGGCCGACGAGGGCCTGAGCACCGCCTGTCTGCACGGCGATCTCGAGCAGGCGGACCGCGACCGCGTGATGGCCAAGTTCCGCAACCGAAGCGTGCGCGTGCTGATCGCCACCGACGTCGCCGCGCGCGGCATCGACATCGAAAGCCTCGATCTCGTCTGCAACTTCGACCTGCCCAAGCAGCCCGACGTGTACGTGCATCGCATCGGCCGCACGGGGCGCGCCGGCAAGACGGGCCTGGCGGTCTCGCTGGCGACTCGAGGGGAGGGCTACAAGCTCAAGGCGATCGAAGAGTTCACCGGCGGCGCGATCGAGCGCGCCAGCGCCGGCTCGGTCGACCGCCTGGACGAGGCGACGGTCGCGGCGACGGCCGCGATGGAAACGCTCTTCATCGGCGGGGGGCGCAAGGACAAGGTGCGGCCCGGCGACATCCTGGGCGCGCTCACGGGCGAAGCCGGCGGGCTCGACGGCTCGAAGATCGGCAAGATCGAGATCCACGACCGTTTCTCGTACGTGGCCGTGGCCCGAGACGTCGCTAAAATCGCGCTCGAGCGGCTGCGCAACGGTCGAATCAAGGGACGCAAGTTTCGCGTCGAGCCGGTAAAATAACGCCTGGAAAGGAGCCTAGGCTTCTTTCGTATCTTCGTAACCCATGATGTCGACGTAGGTCGTGCCCTGGGCGATGCCCGAAGACGGCGTCGCCGGCTGCCCTTTGATGCGGATGCGCTTGGCCTTGAAGAGGTCTTTGAGCCCGTTGCGCGAGAGGATCTTCAGATCCAGGTTTCTCGACTGTTTGCGCAGCGCTTCGAGCAGCAGGGTGTCGAGCCGGGGAGAGGCCGAGGTCAGCTCGAGGACCACGCGAAACGAGTTTGGGGGCTTATCTTGGGGCTTGAACATATGGCCTTATAGCAGGATTCTATGGGGATGAAAGCCAATCTCGACTTCAGCCCGGGGCTCGTTCCGAACGAGCATCAGTTCAAGGACCCGTTCTTCCAGCGCTTCACGCTGCGAAACGCGCCGAAGCCGCTTCGGCTCTCGGAGACCGTCTCGAAGAACTACGTCTTTCCGACGATGTATGCCGACGTGAGCTGCGCGATCGGCATCTTCAAGTGCAGCTTTGATGCCGCGCTGAAGCTGATGCCCGATCCGGCATTGAAGCCCGTGAGCATGCTCGGCGGCAAGTCGCTCGTGATCTTCTCGTGCTACGAGTACCGCACGGTCATGAACGTGGCGCCTTATAATGAGATCGCGATGACGATCCCGGTGCTCGCCGGCGGCTTGCGCCTTCCCGTGCTGCCGATGGTCCTGAGCGGCGCTTTCAGCAATTTCGGCTACTACGTCTTCTCGATGCCGGTGACGTCCAAAGAAAACGAGCTGCGCGGACGCAACATCTGGGGCCTGCCCAAGGTCACGCAGGACATCGACATCACCGTGCGCGACGGCTACAGCACGACCGTCGCGCGCGACGAGCGCGGCGAGGCGTACTTCGAGCTGAACGTGCCGCTCAACGGCGGCTCGCAGAAGAGCTTCGACGTCACGGGCCGGCTCTACTCCAAGCTCGACGGCCGGCTCCTTCGCGCGCAGACGAACTTCAAGGGCGACTTCAACGTCGTCAAACGCGCCGAGCCCGGGCGCGAGTACCTCAAGATCGGAAACGGACCCGCCGCGGCGACGCTTCGCTCGCTTGAGCTCGACAAGACGCCGTTCCAGCTTCGGCACACGCCGGGCATGAACGCGGCTTTTGACCTTCCAATAATGTAACGATTTGTAATCGCTTACATACTCCTGAAAATAAAAGACTAATTTCCAGCCACCGATTTTTACGACGGGCGGAAAAAGCCGCGTACAATCTTTTTTAACGCATCGAATCAAAACAGGCACACCGGCAGATTGGGGCCGGTCTTGTACGTCAGTACGGAGGGTGGCCGCCATGATGCAGAATAGACTGAATCTCTTTAAAGCACTCCTGCGCGTGGTCGTTCCGGGTGCCATCGTTTTCCTGGCCGCGACGGCGGCCGAAGCGTTCGCGAAAGATCGCTTCAACATCCAAATTTCTCCGTCGATCGCAAACGGCGTCATCGAAGGCCAGAGCGAAACCTTCACGTTGAAGGAAGTTCTGGCGCGTGGCCCTTCGCCTAAGAACGAAGACGACGATAGCGACGACTCCGACGACGACCGCCCGCCGAAAGGCCCTCGCTGGCTTGCCGAGTACGTTTGGAATGGCACGGTCGTCGGCACGCAGGGACCGCAGAGCCTCGCGGTGGGGCAGGGCTTTGATTTTACGTACTCGACGGCGCGCCTGCATCCGGCGAGCGCGGGCACGTCCAACACGTTTGTCGTCAACGTGTACAAGGTTCACGGAAAAAAGGACAAGCGAAGCCTCAAGCAGACGAGCTCGTATACCGTCGCCGTCCAGCAAGACCAGGTTAAGCCGGTCTTCGCGTGCAGCTCGTTTCCGCTCTCGAACCCTTACGTCCAGAGCGCTCCTCAGATTCAATGCACGCTCAGCGACTCGCTTGGTTATCTCGACACGATGGGCGCGGGCTCGATTCTCCTCGACGGCGTCGATGCCACTTCGAGATTTCAGATCACGCCGTCGGGTACCGGTGTCTGGGTATCGACCTATCTTATTACGGGTAACCTGAACCCCGTGCCTGAAGGCGCGCACGTCCTGACGCTGGCTCGTGGAGCCGACCTCGCCGGAAACCAGGCGGCGCCGATCTCTTTCGGTTTCACGATCGACCGTACCGCTCCGCTGCTCACGTTTGTCGGTGGAACGCACGATCACGTCCTGACGAACCAACGGAGCTTCGCCGTCAACGTCGCCGTGAATGACGCGAGCCCGACGATTACGACCATCCTGCTCAACGGCGCTTCGGTGTCGACGTCGCTGTCGGCGTTTCCCAGCGCGACCGTGACGCTCGCCGAGGGAGCCAACGTCGTCGAGGTTCAGAGCGTGGACAAGGCCGGCAATGCCGCCGCTCCGCTCCGCCTCACCGATCTGGTTCTGGATACACAGGCGCCGAGCCTGGCTTCGCTCGCGCCGACTTCGAATAGCGCGGTAACCGGTCCGACGTTTACGGTGTCGGGCACCGCGTCCGAGCCCCTGAGCTCGGCCATGCTGGGGACGTTCGCGCTCACCCTCAGCCCCGACAAGAAAAGTTTCTCGGGGCAGGTGACGGTTCCCGGCTCTGGCCCGTTTCAGGCGAGCCTGGCGCTGGTCGATCTCGCGGGCAACAGCTCGAGCTCGAGCGTCGCCTACAACGTCGTCGTCCCACCGCCGTTCGCGATTTCAGTCGATTCGCCGAAAAACGGCTCGACCTCGGGCACGCGCTCCATCGCGATCAGCGGTTCGGGCAATCGCCCACTTGCCGGAGCGACGGTGAACGGCCTGCCGCTTTCAATCGCCGGAAACTCTTTTTCGGGCACGTTCAATGCTCCGTCCGACGGGCCGTTGAGCCTGGCGATCGTCGCGAGCTCGTCCGACGGTGCGACGGCGAACGCGAACCTTTCGATTCAAGTCGTCTCGGCGTCTCCTTTGGCGCTGACGAACCTGTCGCCGGCCGACGGCGCGACGGTTCAGGGGCCCACCTTTCCCGTTTCAGGGCAGGCCAATCGCCGGCTCGCGTCGATCACGCTCAATGGCCAGCCGCTCACGATCGCGCCTGACGGCGTCTCGTTTAGCGGAAGTTTCACCGTCTCGACCGGCAGTACCGGTAGTACCGGTACGGACTCATGCCCGGTCAACTATTCGTGCGGCCCCTATGCCGGTGGTCCCGTATCCACGGGCTGCCAAGTGCTCAACGGTATCACGCTCGCTTGCCCGAACAACCCGAGTTGCGACCCGATCAGCGGAAAATGTTCCAACGCGAGCACCGGCACCTGCGATCCTTCGGTTCAGACCTGCGGGCCAACTTCGCTTGCCAACTGCACGGTCAACGCGAACTTCTACGTCTGCCCGATCGGAAACCCCGGCGTTCCGAGCAACCCAAGCCTGCTGCCGCTCACCTGCACGATGCAGGGCGCTTATGTTTATTGCGCGATTTCAGGTGGCCCGGTCGCGCCCTATCCCGGACCGGGCACGACCCTGGCTGATTGCAGCTTCGCGCCGAACTCGGTGCTTTGCACTCTCGACGCTTCAAGCGGCAGCGCAAGTGGCAGTGCAAGTGGGAGCGGCACCCCGACGCCGATCGTGCTCACCTGGTCCGCCGTCGACGTGAACGGTGGCTCGATCAACGTCGTCACGCACGCCAACGTCCTGCCCGCCGCCGGCGGGCCGACGTTCGATATCGCGGTCGACTCGCCACAGCCCAACGCAACGCTTACCTCGCTCACCATTCCGGTAAGTGGCCACGCGACGGCTCCGATCGGGACGATCAACCTCAACGGCCAGTCGCTCCAGCTCAGCGCCGACAAGATGAGCTTCAGCGGAACCTACACCGCTCCGGGCTTTGGCCCGCTGACCCTTTCATTTTCGGCGACCGCGCTGGTCGGAGGCGCCGGCGCCGGCGTTGCGGTTCCGGTGACGATCAGTAATGGCGGCGGACCGGGAGGCCTCGCGATTTTCGTAACCGCTCCTCAGCAGGGCGCGATCGTCAACAGTGGCCCGTTGACCGTGAGCGGTCACACCAATAACCCGGTCACCAAAGTGTTCGCCAACGGCGCGCCGATGCAGCTCGACGGGACAGGAATGAGCTTCACGGGTTCGATCAACGTTCCGCCCACGTCAGGCCCGTTCAATATCCAGCTCCAGGCCACCGATGGCGTCAACCAGGCGTTCGCCTCGATCACCGTTCAGGTCGGCTCGGGTGGCACGGGTGGTCCGCCGCTCAGCCTCGCCATTCTCAGCCCGTCGTCGGGCCAGCAGATTTCCGGCCTTGCCGTCACGATCAACGGGCAGGCAAACACCGTGCTTTCGAGCATCGCGGTCAACGGCCAGTCACTTACGATCGGCGCGGACGGGACGAGTTTCTCGGGCACCTACACGGCCCAGGCCCAAGGCAACCTCGCGCTGAACTTCCAGGGCCAGGCGACGAACGGGTCGTCGGCCCAGACGTCGGTCTCCGTGACCGTGGGCACCGGCATCGCCCTGATCGTCTCGGCGCCCACCGGCGGCGTGATCTCGACCCAGACTTTTCCGGTCAGCGGCACGACGAACGCGCCGATTTCCAGCATTACGGTGAACGGTCAGCCGATTCCGATCGGCGCCGACCGCGTAAGCTTCTCCGGAACGTACACGGCCGCAAGCAACGGCCCGCTGAGCTTGGATTTCGAGGCGCTGCTCACCAATGGCGTGTCGGCCTCCAAAACGGTTTCCGTCACCGTCGGCCCGCCGGTCGTACTCACCATCACGAGCCCGACGCCGAACCAGGCGTTCTCTTCGTTCAATGTCCCGGTGAGTGGTCGCTCAAGCGTGCCTCTTTCAATAATAACGGCCAACGGACTGCCGCTCACGCTGGGCCCGGATCAAATGAGCTTTTCGGGGACGTATGTTGCTGGAGCCCCGGGCTCGCAGGGCATCCTCGTCAGTGCCATCTCCGTGGACGGAATCAAGGGGTCCGAGACCATACCGATCGTCATCAATGGGTCGGTCACGCCGTCGCTCGCGATCAAGATCACCGACCCGACGCCCGGTACGATCATTCGCCCGGGAACGACCTTCACGTTGGGCGGCACCACGACCGCTCCCGTCGTCAGCGTCACGGCCAATGGCCAGCCCCTTACGATTTCCGCCGATCAGCAGAGCTTCAGCGGACAACTCACCGCGCCTCTCACCGCCGGTGGCTTCCAGATCACCGTCGTCGCGCGGGACAGCTCGGGCCGTACCGCCACCACGCTCGCCAACCTCCAGGTCACGCAGCTGACGATTGCATTCGCCGGGCCGAACGGCGGGCTTTCCGACGGCCTGGTGCTTTCGCCGGGCCCGCTGGCGATTCAAGGCAGCTCAAACTTTCCGCTCTCGCAGGCGACGGTCAACGGGCAGCCGCTTTCCGTCGGCGTCAACAACGTCGCGACGGCCTTCGCGGGCACGATCAACGTTCCTTCTTCGCCCATCACGTTTCCGCTCAACTTCAGCTTCACCGACACGTTCGGCGACACGCTGACGCAAACGCTTACGGTGTATGCCGTCTCGACGCCGGGGCCGACTCAAGACCTTCCGCTTCTGTCGCCCGCGGCTTCGACGAGCCACTCCGTGCAATCCTTCCTGGTGGCGGGACGAACAAACGTGGGCGTGACGGCGTTGTTGGTCGACGGCCAGCCTCTGAGCGTCGCTCGCGACGGGCAGAGCTTTCACGGGCTTTACACCACGTTCGCGCCGAACGGCGCGTTCACGGCGACGTTCGAGCTGATTCTCGGCTCCAACGCCTCCATCCGAGTGCCCGTGAGCTACACGATGAGCGGGCTGGGGATCGCGTTGACGGGGCTTACGCCGCCGCCGGGAGCAAGCTTCCTGCCGCAGAGTTTCACGCTCTCGGGGCAGACGAACCAGGACGCAAAGACGGTTCAGGGCGATGCCTACGCGCTCGCGGTCTCGATTTCGGAATATCTCTCGCTTGTGGGTCCGGCTCCGGAGTCGCTGCTCCAGCCGCTCGTCTACCGGCGCGCCTTCAGCGGCTCCTACACGGCCCAGTCGGGGCAGATCACGACGAATATTCGGCTCACGGATTCCGACGGCACGATCGTCACGGTGCCGATCAACTACTTCGTGGGCACGGGCCCGCTTAAGGCGAGCGGCGTCTCGTTCGCGTCACTTTATGACATCACCCCGACGAATGGGTCGGCCGTGGCCAGCGGCCCGGTCATCATCCAGGGCAAGTCGACGGTTTCGCTAGCGTCGATTTCGGTGAACGGAATGCCGCTTTCGCTCGTCGGACACCAGGGTTTCTCCGGCGGAATCACGCTCACGTCCACGGTTGACGCGGGGACGAGCGTGTTCGCTCCCACAGGCGACCCGGCGGCTCAGGTGCTCGTCTTCCATGCGACGACCTCCAGTGGAGACAGCTTCGACCAGAGCGTCACCCTCGAGGTTCAAAATGCCCCGCCGCTCGCGTTCGCGAACCTTTTGCCGAACGACCAGACTCCGATCGAGGATCTCGGCTCGCAGCCTATTTCGGGCTCGGCGAACATCCCGCTCGCGCGGCTGTCGGGCACGGTCGCCAACGGAGCAGGAACCGGCGACTTGCCCCTCTTCCTGTCGCCCGATGGCCTCTTCTTCACGGGCAGCTTCGATCAGAACTCGGGCGCGGATGCGAACGTGTCGCTCTCGTTTGCCGCCACCGACATGTTCGGCCGCAATCTCCAGCGTTCCGTGACCGTCCCGCTCGACAAGACCCCGCCCGTGCTCGCGCTCCAACAGCCGGCGCCGGGTGCGTATCTCAACAGCCTCACGAACACGATCGCGGGCTCGTCGGATCGGCCGCTTGCCTCGGTGCTCGTCAACGGCACGGTGTTCCCGACGCTCGAGCAAAGGGCCTTCTCGCTTAGCTATGCGTCGGCGTCCGACGGACCGGTCTTGGTCGGGGCGACGAGCGTCACTGGCGGCGTACGGCCGCCCTCGTTGGCGTTCACCGTCGACACCACTCCGCCCGTGCTCGCCACGGTCACCCCGGGCGATGGCGCCTCGTTCGACGCCGTATTTCGAACCTTTCTCATCACCGGGCGCTTCGACGAGAACGTGGTCTCGGCGACCGTCAACGGCCTGGCGTGCTCGATCGGGGACGACGCGTTGTCGTTCAACGCGAACGCCACCGCGCTGACCGACGGGCCCCTCGATCTCCACTTCGTGTTCACCGATCGCGCGGGAAACGTCGCGCAAACCGACGTGAACGTCGTGGTCACGCAATCGGCCCTGAACGGAAATCTCGTGAGCGTGCAGCCGGTGCCGGGATCGACGAATCTGCGGATCGTCGGCGCTCCCGGCGCGGCCAAGGCCGGAAATACGGTGAACGCGAGCAGCGGAATCTTCACCTCCGGTTCGGCCGTCGCGGCCGATGACGGAAGCTTCGTGATCGCGCTTCCGCTATTTGCCCAGGCCGCGGTGTGGACGGTAAACCAGGTCTCGGGCCGAAACGACTCGACGACGGTTTACTTCGGCGCGGGGGCCGGCACGAGACTGTCGGGTACCGTGAAGGACACGAGCGGCAACCCGCTCGCTGGCGTCACGGTGAGCCTTGCCGGTCGAAACGTGCAGGCGCTGACCGACTCGAATGGGGTCTTCAACTTCGTCGACCCGGCCACGGGAAACCAGACCCTGGTCGTCGACGGCGGCACCGTGCCGCAGCCTTCGACGGGGCCCAATCGCGTTTTCTCGAAAACTTCGGTCGCGATCAACGTCGGCCTGGCGCAGGCCACCGTCATCAGCCGCCCGATCTTTCTCGCGCCGATCGTGATGGACGGCTCGCAGACGCCGGTCTCGGCGACGTCCGGCACCACGGTCACGAGCCCGGCCGCTCCTGACGTCTCGCTGACGATTCCGGCGGGCGCGGCGACGTTCCCGAACGGCGCCACCTCGGGTGTCGTGTCGATGAGCACGATCTCGTCGCAGTTCTCGACGATCGAGCCCATGAAGTTCGCCGCCCCCAACAACGTGATCGCGCTCGAGCCTTCGGGCACGAAGTTCTCGGAAGACGTTCGCCTCACCGTGCCCAACGACAACCAGCTGCCGGAGGGAACCGACGTCGTCATTCTCTCGATGAACTCGACCAAGGGCATCTGGGAAATCGGCGGCGCCGGCACCGTCGACAGCGGCGGCCGCACCATCACGACCAAGCCCAATATGGGCATTCGCCACTTCAGCGTGGTCTACGCGACGCCGATCGGCCCGAAGATCGGCCAGATCGGCGCGCAAGACCGCCCGGGAGCCGACACGTTCAATGGCGCTCTTACGACCGGCATCACGCTTCCGAGCTACAAGTCGCTCGGCCAGAGCATCGCGCCGTCGCTCGTCTACAAGAGCAGCTGGGCTCGCCCCACGGCGATGTTCACCAACATGATCGACGTGCCGAGAAGCGACATCACGCTGGACTTCACGCAGGTGCTCGCTTCGCAGGAGCACGCCTATAACGTGACCGACCACGAAACCGCGCATGGCTGGATCGAACCCGACTTCATCACGGCGCAGTTCCTGACTACCGGCCTGACGAGCGACGTGGCCACGATGACGGGTCTGCCCAATCAGGCGACGGTCAGCTACGCGCTCGAGCTCGCGCCGCCGGCCGGTTCCACGCCGGTGCCGGCCGCGGGCGGCTACCTCGCGAGCGACTCCTACCCGTATCTCTCGCACTGGGAGCTGCACCTCAAGCAGATGGTGCTGCGCACGAGAGAGGTCGTGCTCTGGCGCGCCGACACCGGCGCCCAAAGCATCATCCGGCAGGACAGCTGGGGCGAGACGCGCCAGCTCGAGAAAGTTTTCCCGTCCGACTTCCAGGGGCTGCTCTACGTCCAGAACCAGACGCAGTCGAGCGCGGGGCGCGGCTGGCGCGTGGGTGGCATGCAACGCATCGTCAACACCTCCAACGTGCGGGCGATGGTCGAGGAGGCCGATGGCTCGCTTACGGGCTATTCGCAGAACAACACGATCACGACGCTCTTCAACGCCGACGGCACCGGCGTCGATCTGAACAGCGGCACCGACTTCACGGCTTATCCCTATGCCACCGTTGAAACCGGAGTGACCGTCGCGCAGACCGACCTCACCGCCGGGACCAACGCCATTTCGAGCATCGCCACGCTTGCCCGGCGCTTCAGCGCCCGCGTGCTGGGCTGGGCCTGCTTTGATTCGACCTTCAACGGCAACGTCCTGTGCTGGTCGGGCGGACACTCCTTCGACGTCGACCGCACGCTCTCGCACATGCTCAGGCTTCCGGACGGACGGGTGTTCGCCGTCGACTCGCGCGGCAGCCAGGTCTTGCTGATCAACACCGACGGTACGCAGACGATTTTCGCCGGCACCGATCGCTTGCCGCACACGTACTATTCCACGCCGAGCTCGCTTTGGGACAACAGCACCAACGTGACGCACACGAGCTGCGCCAACGCGGTCCAGGTTCCGTGGGTGAACTGGTCGGGCCAGCAGTTCGTCGTGCCCCCGACCTCGAACACGGTGGCCGCCGACACGTTCACCGACGCCGACAACCTCGCCGACCTTCGCCAAAAGATCGACCTGGGCACGTTCACTTTGGATAACCTTTCGGGCGCGCAGAGCAGACCCGACGGCTCGTATCCGGACTCGGGCTTTCAGGTCGGCCCGTCGAACACCGATTCGATGGGCGCGTATCGGCAGTGCTCGAGCGGTGTTCTTCCGGATCGCGGCTTCTCGGGCGACGGCGGCGCGCCCTCGCTCGCGCGCCTGAACAATCCGCTGAGCGTGGCGCCGGGGCTTGGCACCTCGATCCTGATCGTCGACACGGGCAATAACCGCGTGCGCCAGGCCGATCTCGTCAACAACGTGATCACGACCATCGCCGGTAACGGCACGAGCTTCGACAACGGCGACGGCGGCCAAGCCCTCCAGGCCGGTCTTTTTCACCCACGCGCCGCGGCCTACGACGTTCAGGGCAACCTCTATATCTCGACCGAGAACGGCTACATCCGCAAGGTCGACCAGGCTGGCGTGATCTCGACCTTCGCCGGTCTGCCCCAGTCGCTCGGCGGAACGTTCGGCGAAGGTCTGCCGGCAACCCAGATCATCCTGCAGCGGCCCACGGGCCTTGCCGTCGACAACGTCAACGGCTACCTCTACGTCGCCGACACCGGCTCGGACGTCATCCGCCGCATCGACTTCCTGACGCAAAGAGCGGTGACAGTCGCCGGCAACTTCACGCCGGGCTACTCGGGCGACAACGGGGCGGCTCTCAACGCCTCGCTCTCGAGCCCGCTGTGGATCGGCCTTGATCCGAATCAGAACTTGCTCATCGCCGACACGGGCAACCAGCGCATCAGGAAAGTGACGTTCCAGACGCCGGGCGCTGGTGGGCAGGTGGTCTACGCCCCGAACGCGCCGACCGACCACAGCACTCTTGCGAGAAACGGCGATGGCTCGTGGGTGCGCACCTATCGAAACGGCACCACGGTGCTCTTCGACGTGAAGGGCCACCAGATCGGGTCGCAGGACCGCGTGGGTAGAGCCACGGCCTATCAGTACGACAGCGACGGCAACATGACTGCGTTCACCGATCCGGTGGGGCGCACGACGACGTACTCGTATTCGGGTGGCTTGCTGGGGTCGATCACCGATCCGGCCGGAAGGACGACGCAGTTCACTTATGCGAACGGGCTGCTGACTTCGGTCGTCTTCCCGGACGGGACACAACGCCAGTACGGTTATGACGGTAAAGCTTTGTTGAATGCCGAAACCGACGAGCGCGGTTTTACGACGCATTATGTTTACAATGACTTCAACCGCCTGACGGCGGTTACGAAGGCTGACGGATCGACGGTGACTGTGAACGACTCGGCTTCGGCTACGGCCATGAACTCGTTTGCGGTTGGGCCGAGTGGTGGGACGCTTAAGACCTTTGGCGTCGACAGCGGCCAAATCTACGACGGCATCAGGGACGCGAGAAGTTTTGAGACAAAATTCTTAAAAGACACTTCGGGCTACATCACAACGATCGTCGATGCAAACGGGCAGACGACGACGGTAGATCGAAATGCCAAAGGTCAGCCTACGTTGATCACTCGCCCTGACGGCACAACGGTGTCATTCACGTACGATCCCGCGACAGACGATCTTATTGCTCAGTCTGACTCGGCTTTGAACGTGTCGACGAGCCAGACTTACGATGCCTTTGGAAACATTCTTACCCAAACCGACGGGCGAGGTTTCACGTCCGCAACGACTTACGACCCTGCGACAGGCCTCGTCCTTTCCAAAAGCGATCCCCTGGGGCATGGGCCAAGCTATCAGTACAACCAACTTGGGCTTCCCACGATAATGAGCAACGCTCTCGGAAAGTCGACGACTACGCGCTACGACGCTTTCGGAAACGTGAGCTCGATCACTGACCCGCTAAATCATACAACGAGCTATGTACGAGATCTCGCTGGGTATACGATTTCGATGACTAATGCCAAGAATCAGACGACGCAGTATCAACACGATTCATTCAATCGTCTGAGTTCGGTCACGAATCCGAAAAACGAAACCACAAGCTACATCTATCTCGCAAGTGGTCAACTTTCGCAGATCAGCGACCCTCTCGGTGGAGTTACGAGTTTTCAGTACGACGTTCTTGGCCGGCTGAGCTCAAAAACAGATCCGCTTGGCATGACTACGAGCAGGGGATACGACGCCAACGACAACGTGGTTCAGGAAAATGATCCTAACAGCAACGTGAAGACGTACGTCTACGATAACCTGAATCGACTCATTCAGAAGACGCTTCCCGATAACGTAATCACGATGAGCTACGACATTCGCGGAAACATGCTCCAAGCCGCGAACCAGCAAGGCGCCATAGGCTTCGGCTATGATGTCGGCGGAAGGTTGACCTCGACCACGACCTCGGGGTCGGGATTGCCGACTGCGACGTTGGCCTTCCAATACGATGCCAATGGCAATCGTCTCAGCATGACCGACCCGGTTGGCGTGACGAGCTACAGCTACGATCAGGCCAGCCGCCTCACGAGCCTTACCAATCCTAAAAACGAGAACTTCATGTTCGGGTTTGATGCGGCCAATCGACCGACTTTGATTATTAGGCCCGGAAGTAGTACGGCCCTCGCGTTTGACGATGCGAATTTCTTGACGTCGATCGTGCACTCGAATTCCAGTGGAACGCTTGCATCTTACGGCTATGTGATGGATGCGATCGGAAACCGGACTGCGGTGACGACGCAGGCTGGGACTCAGAACTTCGACTACGACAATAACAGCCAGCTTACGAGTGCTAGTAACCCTGAAGCCGCCGCTTTGAATGCAAACGAGACGTTTACGTATGACTCGGTCGCTAATCGAAAAAGCGATCAGAACGGCGCGTACAA
Organism: Deltaproteobacteria bacterium; assembly: GCA_016194795.1. Classification (GTDB taxonomy): domain Bacteria; phylum Bdellovibrionota; class UBA1018; order UBA1018; family UBA923; genus JACQAX01. The sequence continues at coordinate 13,914 of JACQAX010000029.1, forward strand.
CTATGACGGGAAAAATCAGCGCCTGACCGAGGACTACGGCTATACGTATACCTACGACAATAATGGAAACCTGATCGCGAAGTCCCAAAAGGGGCTAAACGGTGGGACGACGAACTTTTATTATTCGTCTGAAAACCAGCTCCTGAGCTTCAAAGTCTACGACCCGACATTCAGCTCAAGCCAGCCGATCAAGGAAGTGACTTACAGCTACGACGCAATCGGTAGGCGCGTTTCCAAGCAAGTCGTTGATCATTCTGCTGAGACTGACGTCACCAAGACCTTCGGGCGCCGCTACGTCTATGACGGCCAGGAGATTCTTCTTGAGTATGATGCGGGCAACAATCTGCTCGCGCGTTACACGCACTCGGGTCTTCAAAGCGACGACGTGCTTACCGTCGACGTGAGGTCCGCCGGTGTATCCGTGGGCCTTGCCCAAAATACACAGACGTACACCTACCTGAAAGATGCGCAGGGATCAGTGCGCGACGTTGTCGATACATCCGGAAATAAAATTCAGCACTACATCTATACTGCGTTTGGCGTGCTCCTTGGAATCCAAGACGCAAATGCCGCAGATGTGACGACAAGTCCTCCGGTTCGGACGAGTTATACATTCACGGGACGGGAGCTCGATAGCGAGAGCGGAAATTACCACTATCGCGCGCGCGTGTATGATCCGCGTACTGGGCGCTTCATCCAAAAGGACCCTAGCCCTGGAGTTTTGAAACTCCCAATAACTTCGAGCAATACATACATTTATAGCGCCAATAGCCCGACGAACTTTAAGGACCCGTCGGGAAGAAATTTCATCGGTTCCGCTATCGGGAATATCTCGCATGCGCTTCTTGAAACAATTGCAGGGCCCTTAGGCGGAGTTTTCGGTGCGGCTGGCTGGCATGCTTTTCAGGGTGGCACAATTTGGAAGGACTTCCTCGCAGCTGCCGCCGTAACTCTGATTGGCATAGCCATCGCAGCGGCACTACCGGCGGAAGCAGTAGGAATTGGGACTTTCATCGCGGTTGGCGCTCTCGTAGGCGCCGTATCGGGAGCGCTTTCTGCGTGGATTACAGGGCAGAAACTTCCTGGCATCTTGTTAGGCGCAGGGCTGGGTGCTTTGGCTGGGGCAATTGGCGCAGTGATTGGTCACCCGGAAAGTGGCCTTACGGTCGTTCAGAAAGTAATCGGGAACGCCGCTGTCGGCGCCCTGCTCTCACCGCCCGATATCCTCCCGGAAAAGGAGCAGGAGGATCTCGATCGTTGTTTTCTGCCTGGACCAGCTCCCATGCAGGATCCAAATGACCATTTAGATTTCCCCGCTGCATCATACCTGTAAGATTTGATAGGATTGAGTTCATATGGAGATTCGAGACTTCAAAGTCGGCTTCGCGCGGGTCGTGTCATTACGAGGAAGTCTCGCCTATGTTGGTATCGTGTGGCTTAAGATTCAGCTGCTTTTCAACGGGATAATGCTTTTCGTTTTGGTCAACAGTTTGGCGAATGACATGATCTCTATCCGAAGCCCACGCATTCCTATAGGTTTCGCTCTTTATGTCTTGGCTTTGACGCTGATTTTTTCGCCATTTCTTTACAGGCGGATATACAGGTACGCGTTCTATTGGTTCCGGTTTGGGGAGAACGGTCTGGATCTTTATGAGGACAAAGACTGTAAGCGTCTTTGTCAAAATATCCCTTACGACCGAATCAATTCATTCTATCACGTTAAGCCGAATTTCATTTGGAGCGATAGTCTGCTTCCGAAATCTACCCATGCAGACTGGGAGCAGACATTTATACGCTACGATACGGCTGGAAATTTTAGTTCTGTCGCGAGTCTGGACCTTGGTCCGAAGACCCCTGCTGACGTTTCCAGCTTGGTAGCTCAGTTTCGAAGTCGATGTCCCAAGATAGCCATTCGACCGGGTAACGGCTAGAGCCGCCGCTCGGGCGTTGGAGCGGGAGCAAAGACACTCAAGTTCGCCCGCGGTATAGTTTTGATTCGGTTTCTATTGGAGCAGCAACTCGAGGTCTTCCCGAGTAAGCTTCTTAATGAAGTCCTGATCCTCAGACAAGATCGACTCCGCAAGCTCCCGCTTGGTCTTCTGCAGATCGAGAATCTTCTCTTCAACGGTGCCCTTGGCGATCATGCGGTAAGCGAATACTTTTTGCTGCTGGCCGATGCGATGCGCGCGGCCGATGGCCTGGGCTTCGACGGCCGGGTTCCACCACGGGTCGAGGATGAAGACGTAGTCGGCGGCGGTGAGATTGAGACCGGTGCCGCCGGCCTTCAGGCTGATGAGGAATGCCTGGCATTTCGGATCGGTCTGGAAGCGCTCGACCGGGGCTTTGCGGTCGTCGGTCTGGCCGTCGAGATACTCGTACACGATGCCGGCCTGGTCGAACTGGTCTTTGACGAGCGCGAGCAGGCTGGTGAACTGCGAGAAGACGAGAGCCTTGTGGCCTTCCTGGATGACTTCCTGCACGTGGTTCGTCAAAAGGCTCAGCTTGGCGCTCGCCTCGGCCTTCATGTCGGGGTTGATGAGGCCGGGGTGGCAGGCGGCCTGGCGCAGGCGGAGCAGCGCTTCGAGCACGTGGATCTTGGCTTTTCCGAGACCGCCCTTGTCGATCTCGCCGGCAAGGGACGCGCGATAGTGGTCGCGAAGCGCGTTGTAGAAGGTGCGCTCCTCGGTGCTCATCTCGCAGTACAAGACCTGCTCTGATTTTTCGGGGAGCTCGGTCAGGACCTTTTCCTTCGTGCGGCGAAGGACGAAGGGGCCAAGCATGCGCTGGAGCATCTGGCGCGCATCCGAGTTCACCTCGCGCGTTTTCGGGATGTTGAGAAGGCCTGGGCTCGTGAACTCGAGGATGGAGAACAGGTCGGAGAGCGAGTTCTCGATCGGCGTGCCGGTCAGCGCGAGCTTGTGGGCGGCGTTGAGCTGCTTGACGGCCATCGACGACTGGGCCTCGGGGTTCTTGATCGCCTGCGCCTCATCGACGATCGCCACGTCGAAGTTGACGTCGCGAAGCTTCTCGATGTCGGTGCGCAGCGTGCCGTACGTCGTGACGACGAGATCGGCTTTCGAGAGATCTTTCAAAATCTTGGAGCGTCCGGGCCCGGAGTAGGCCACGACCTTGAGCTCGGGGACGAAGCGCTCGGCTTCGTCGAGCCAGTTGAACACGAGGCTCTTGGGCGCGATGACGAGCGCGGGGCCGTCGGTCTTCTTCTCGCGGCCCTTGAGGAAGGCGAGCACCTGAATCGTCTTGCCGAGACCCATGTCGTCGGCGAGGATGCCGCCCATCTGGAACTCTTCGACGAACTCGAGCCAGGCCAGGCCCTCTTTCTGGTAATTTCTGAGCTTGCCCTTGAAGCCCTTGGGCGCCTTGCCTTCTTTGACGCCTTCGAACTTCTGGATGCGCTCGCGAAACGACGAGAAGCCCTTGTCGGCTTTCACGTTGGCGCTGGGACCAAGCGCGGCGTTGAGCATGAGGCCCTGCGACTTGTTGAAGCGCAGCGTGCCGTCCTTGCTCTTCTCGCCGAACTGGCCGATCGAGGCGAAGCGCGAGATCCACTCCTGGGGCAGCATGCCGAGCGAGCCGTCGGCCAGGCGCACGAAACCCTGCTTGGCTTCGAGGGCGGCGAGCAGCGCGTTCTGGCCGATGGCGGCGTTGCCGAAGCTGGCCTCCATCTTGAGGTCGAACCAGTCGGTGTCGGTGCTGACGTTCATGGCGAAGTCGCTCGCGGCGAGCAGCTTCTGGTTTTCCATGTAAACCGTCCAGCCCGCGGCGGTGAGCTCGCTGGCGACGCGATGGAGCTCGGGTGACGGGAAGGTGCCCGTGCCCTGGTCGTCGCGCAGGATCTTCAACGCATCGGTCAGAGTCTTCTCTTCGAACGCCGGGTTGCGCGAGATCACGCGCTTCTGGTCGACGTCGATGAAAGTTTCGGCCGTGTCGTTCAACGTCATCTCGTGGCCGGCGTAGTCGAAGCTCACGGTGAGCGTCATGCGCTCGCCCGAGATCCCGAGCGGCCGGAAGACGCCCTTGGGCTTCGGGTCGATGACGATCTTCTGCCAGCCCATGTCGTCGGGCCAGGTGACTTTCGGCACGGCCGGGTCGGTGAGGATGCGGCGAAGGACGAGGTCGCCCTGGTCGCGCGGCACGAGAAACTCTTCGGTGCTTCTGAGCGCCGAGGCCCACGCGACCTGGCGCGGGTCGGAGAGCTTTCCCATGCGGTCGGCGAAAAGCAGGAAGCTCGAGCGGAAAATGCAGAGCGGCTCGTTCAGGCCGCGGGTTTCGTTGTCGCGCTTGAGCAGGCCGCCCAGACGGTAATGCTCGGGGGTCGCGGCTTCGATCTTGAGCTCGAGGTCCCAGGCCTTGCCGCGATCCATGCGGATCGGACGATCGGCGTCGTCGGGCGAGCCGTTGGGCGAGCGCGAGAGAAAAAGTTTTCCGGCGCTCGTGAGCGACGGCAGAAGATGCGTCTCGAGAATCGGGTCGACGGTGAAGCGCGAGCACATATTGCCCGAGGCGCGCCCGAAGGGGGCGAACGTCTGCGGGTCGCAGGTTCGGGCGAGCACCGAGAGCACCTCGCGGTCGCGCACGTCGGTGAAGCGCGTGAGGTCGCCGCCGTTCGGCATGCGGTTGGGCTTCAGGGGCCCAAGGCCGCCGTTCGAGAGCCGGTCGCGCGTCCAGAGGTCGAGCACGAGCTTGCTGCTCGCGATCGTCTCGGCCGCGTTGACGACGAAGAAGGCAAGCCAGGTGCCCGCGAAGGTGTTGGCCGGTCTGCCGCCGCTTACGCCCTGGATCTGGTCGAGGCGCGCGCGCCAGCTCGAGACGGCCGGCATGGTGGGTGAGCTGACCGAGCGCGCCTGGGGACTTTGTTGAGGTCCGGGCTGTCCGCCGGTGGGTGCCGCTGACGGTGAGCGCGTAGGTGTTGTCGGTGCGCACGGGGTCGGAGACTCGTCCGCCTGTGAAGAATTCTTTACCAAGATCGCGCGCGCGCCGGGGAAAGTGGCGCTCGCAGCGCGCGGCGAACGTGCTCAGGTCGCGTGGCGGGTTCTGCTGCTGCTGCTGCGCCGGCTGCGCGTGGCCGTTTCCGCCTTCGGGCGAGGGCGTGACTCCGTCTGGAGCGGGTTGCCCAGGAATTTGTGCCTGATTTTGATTTGGCGTTCCACCGGGGGGGCGGGCTCTTCGGCCACCGCGCCGGCGTCTTTTGCGCCTTGGGTTTGGATTTGCGTTTGGGTCCATCTGTGGCCTAAAACGGTCTTAACTGATTTGTACCGATAGTGGAACGGTTTTGTCTTTTAAGCAACCCTAGAAAAAAATGGCCAATCCTTCGACACTCTACCGCTTCCGAATCGCGCTTTCCGACGTCGACCGCGGCGTCTACGAGTCGCTCGACCTGCGCGTCCCCATGCACCCGTCGGAGTCCGTGCCCTATCTTCTCACGCGCGTGCTCGCCTATGCCCTGAACTACGAGGACGGCCTTGCGCTCTCCAAGGGCCTTTGCGATCCCGACGAGCCGGCGATGAGCCTGCCCGGCGTGAACGGCGGCATCGCCAAGTGGATCGACATCGGCAACCCCGCCGCGCGTCGCCTGCACAAGGCCTCGAAGGCCGCGCGACTGGTGCGCGTCTACACCTACAAGGATCCCGAGTCGATCAAGCGCGAGGCCGCCGGCGAGCAGATCCATCGGGCAGGCGAGATCGAGATCTTTTCGTTCGATGGGCCGTTCATGAAATCGCTTGAGGCGCAGCTCGAGCGCGACAACGAGTGGACCGTCTTGCATAACGACGCGCAGCTCGTCGTCACGATCGGCGACGAAAACATCGCGAGCACCGTGCACGCCCACCGGCTTGAGGTATAAGGAAAGCATGAAGCGCCAGCCCGTCATCTTCATCGGCCACGGCAACCCCATGTATGCGATCGAGGACAACGCCTTCACGCGCTCGCTCTCGGAGCTCGGTGCCGCGGTCGGGAAGCCGCGCGCCGTCCTCTGCGTTTCGGCGCACTGGATGACCGAGGGCTCGTGGCTCACGCACATGAAGAGCCCGAAAACGATCCACGACTTCTACGGCTTTCCCAAAGAGCTCTTCGACGTGCGCTACCCCGCGCCCGGAAGCCCCGAGACGGCCGAGCTCGCGCGCGCGAGCGTCCCGAACCCCGCGCTTCAGCTCGACGACGAGCTCTGGGGCCTCGACCACGGCACGTGGGCCGTTCTTCGGCACATGTATCCCGAGGCCGACGTCCCGGTCGTGCAGCTCAGCATCTACCTGGCGCAGCCGGCGGAGTACCATCTCGAGCTCGGCCGAAAGCTTCGCGCGCTTCGCGACCAGGGCGTGCTCATCGTGGGCAGCGGCAACATCGTCCACAACCTGCGCACGATGCGCTGGGAGGAGGGCGCCAAGCCCTACGACTGGGCCGTCGAGTTCGACGCCTGGGTGAAAGACAAGCTCGTGCGTCGCGACTACGAGGCGCTCGCGCGAGAGGCGATGGCGTCCGAGGCGGGTAAGCTCAGCATCCCGACGCCCGACCACTGGTATCCGCTCTTTTACGCGCTCGGCGCCTCCGACGAGCGCGACGAGCTTCGCTTCACGCACGAGTCGATTGACAACGGGTCGATTTCGATGCGTTGTCTGACCTTGGGAGAAAAATAATGGCCACCCTGTCCAAAGACGCGCTCGACCAGCTCTTTTACAAGGCCCGCACGCACAGCGACTGGCTCGACAAGCCCGTATCCGACGAAACGCTGCGCGCGATCCACGATCTGATGAAGTGGCCGCCGACGAGCGCCAACTGCTCGCCGGCGCGCATCGTGTTCGTGAAGTCGAAGGCCGCCAAGGAAAAGCTTCTGGCGTGCGTCTCGCCGGGCAACCTCGAGAAGACGAAGAACGCGCCGGTCACCGCGATCATCGCCGAGGACATGAAGTTCTACGACAAGCTCCCGAAGCTCTTTCCGCACACCGATGCCCGGTCGTGGTTCGCCGGCAACGAGCCGCTCATCGAGAAGACGGCTTTCCGCAACGGCACGCTCCAAGGCGCGTATCTGATGTTGGCGGCCCGCGCGCTCGGGGTCGACTGCGGACCGATGTCGGGCTTCGACAACGCCAAGCTCGACGCGGCGTTTTTCGCCGGCACGAGCGTGCGTTCGAATTTCCTCTGCAACCTCGGTTACGGAAATCCCGAGAAGCTCTTCCCGCGCTCGCCGCGCCTGGACTTCGAAGAGGCCTGCAGCATCGCCTAGGTGGCTGGTCCGGGCGTTGCATTGACCGGTAGCCATGAAAACTCGTGTGCTGCTCGCGGGCCTTTGCGTGCTGACCGTGCTCTTTGCATCATGCGGCGACTCCGGTGGCGGGGGCGGCGCGCCGGGCACGGCGCCCTCGGCCGCAAGCGGCGCCTCGGCCTCCTCGCCGCTGCCGCCGGCCGGCGGCACCGTGGCGATGCCGCTCCAGCGCGGCGTCTGGGGCGGCGCTCGGAGCACGCTCGTCGTCAACGACACCAACGCGCAATATCGCTACCAGTGCAACACCGGCCAGGTTCCCATGACGATCACAGCCGACGCCAACGGCTTCTTCGACGTCGACGGAAGCGTGACCGAGGCCCACGGAGGGCCGCAGCGCCCGGGCGACACGCACCCGGCGCGCTTCACCGGAACGGTGAGCGGCTCGGTGCTCGATCTCACCGTGAATTTCATCAACAGCCAGGGCAACTCGGTGAGCTACGTCGACCGGCTCGAGCTCGGCTTCGAGGGCCCCGCTCCCGGGATTTGTCCGCTCTAGGCCTCACTCTATCGAAGCGCCCGGGATTCCGATAAGCGAGCGATGGCCTCCGTTCTCGTGCTCCTCCTGGGAATTGTTTTCCCGCTACTGGCCGGCGTGGCGCAAGCCAACGACCGCGAGTCGCACTTTCTCGCCTCCGGTGAGCTCGGCGCGCGCTACCACACCGGCACCAAGGGAAAGAGCTGGGACAAGGCCGTCGGCCCGTACGCGTATTTCCAGTCGGAGGCGCGGCGCGGCGCGCTCTGCCCGAACATGGGTGTGGCGCTCGAGCTCATTACTGGGAACGCGACGCTCCCATCCGGCGGAGTCACGGGTACCGCGCTGACCGGCGCGATCTATCCCGGGCTCGACGTCTTTTTCACGCGGGCGACAAAGCTCCAGCCTTTCGTGGACGTGCACGGCATCGCGAGCTGGAACTACGTTTCTCTTTCGCCGGTCGTGCCGGCGACGGCCGAGAAGTCGCTCGCTCTTGGCTTTGGGTTCGAAGCGGGGATCGGCCTTCATTATTACTACCATGGCGGCTCGCGCGCCTATCGGGTGCACGCCAGTTATATGAGCTACACGGCGAAGGTTTCTGAACAAACCGGATTTCAGTTTACAGGATACGGCCTCTCGCTCGGCCTGGCCTTCTAGTAGACTCGTCCTCAGGGGTGGCATCCCCACTGCATCCTTATTACGACATGCCGATACCCACCCCCAAGAAGCCAACCGAGAACGACGCACCCAAGCCTTATAAAGATGAGAGCCAGGTTCAGCGAGAGCTGCTGATCGAGGGACAGATCGACCGGGTTTACTCCCCGGAGGAGCTCCACGAGTCCAATGAGAGCGAGTACGAGGAGCTCGAAAAGGCGCTTAAAAACCAGCAGAAGAAGGCCGGGTAGTCAAAAAAGTAGACAACATCATGTAATTATTACCGTATTAATAGTTGACTATAACTATCAACAATACTAGAATAGTGCTTAGTTTTAAGCAGGAGCCCAATATGCGCTGTTCCAAGTTGATGGTTGCTCTCTCGTTCTCGGTCGTGCTCACGACAGGCTGTGGTCAGGGACCCGCCCTCACCAAAGAAGCCGGACAGGCTGCGGCAACAAGCCAGTCGCCCGCTCAGGCCAGCAAGGGCGCGGGCCCCGGGCTCGAAAAGTCGGACGCGAAGGATACGAAGCTCGAAAACAACGATCCCAAGCCTACCGATCCCAAGCCCACCGATCCCAAACCCGCCGAAGTGAAGCCAGCCGAAACGGCTCCGAAGGTCGTCGAAACCAAGCCCCAGCCGCCGGTTGCCCCGGTCGTCGTGGTCGTCGCCGCCGAGAAGGGCGCCAACGGCACCAACGGCATCGACGGCGCCAACGGCATCAGCGGCTGCAAGACGAACTCGGCCGAGTCGCAGACCTTCCCGGCCGAGCGCATGGTTTCCAAGGATCGCAAGAAGTGGGCGGCCCCGCTTCGCGACACGAAGGTTCGCGCGATCCCGCGCCTGAGCCTGGGCGATACCTCCAAGCCCAATGTCCAGTACGTGCTCGACTCGATGGTCTTCTTCGGCTTCCACGTGAAGCTGCCGGCGCTGAAGTACGTGCGCGTGAAGAAGGCGCTGCTCACGCTCGAGCTCACGAAGATCATGGCCGACTGTTATCCCTGGACGGAGTGGATCTCGCTCCTCGACGAGAAGATCTCGTCGGGCGTGCGCTACGAGGCGTCCAACTATCTCGCCAACAACAACCCGAAGTATCCTGAGATGTCGAACGACGCCTTCTCCGAGATCATCCGCGACATCGTCGCCCCGGAGTCGCGCCACGACGACAAGACCAAGCCGTGGTGCAAGCCCAAGACGCATGACGTCTACCCGGCGACCGTGACCATCACGCTCGACGACATCCTGCGCGGAAGCAAGTACGGCACCGCGCACGAATACCTCTATCGCAAAGCCGCGCAGAGCGAGCCCCTGGAGCTTGCGATCCCGATCGCCGTCGGTGACGACTCCCGCGTCACAACGGCCAGCCTGACGATCGAATGGGAAGAAGACACGTGTGCAAGCGGTAAAGGAGCACAAAAATGAAGAAATCCATTCTCAGCGTCGCGGCGGTCGCCGCGATGACGTCGGCCACGGCGAATGCCGCCCTGAACGTCCAGCTCATGAACGTCTCGATGAGCTCGTCCTACACGATGACCGAGGACGCGATGAGCGACAAGCTCTCCGAGGCGCTGCAGTTCGGCGCGATGTACAACTACGTCAATCGCCCGCTCGTCGAGGTGACGCCGGATCGCAAGACGCGTACCGCGGATGTCATCAGCGCGATCAACACCGTCGACATCACCGGCGGCTACTACTTCAACGACCGTTTCTTCGTCGGCGCCGACATGCCGATCAATATGGTGACGATGCCGGGCAAGGCCCAGCAGTTCTCGCTGGCCGACTCGCGCCTGCTCGCCAAGGTCCGCTTGACCGAAGACAAGGCCCCGGTGAGCTTCGCGCTCATCCCCGAGCTCTACATCCCGACGGGCGACCGCTCGCTCTATCTTTCGGACGGCGCGTTCGGCGGCGGCATCAAGGCCGCGCTCGAGCACGAGTTCGGCAAGATGCGCGTCTCGGGCAACCTGGGCTTCCGCCACAACGAAGGCTCGAGCCTCCAAGACATCAACTACCACAACCGCCTGACCGGCGGGCTCGGCAGCAAGATCTACCTGGGCCCGAAGTGGTCGCTCAACGTCGAGGTCTCGGGCGCGATGCTGCTTCCGCAGCGCACCGACCAGAACATGGGTGAGGCCTACCTCGGCGCGCGCTACCTCCTGCGCCAGGACATGGCCGTCACGCTCGGCGGCGCCGTCGGCGCGTTCAACAACGTCGGCAGCTCCGACTACCGCATCGTCGCCGGCCTGCAGATCTTCGCCGTCCCGACCAAAAGCGAGCCGACCTACTACGCTCCGGCGCCCCAGCCGAGAGTCTCGGCCGTCGCCAAGCCCGTGATCGCCGCGGCCTCCGCGCGCGTGTTCTACGAGCACAAGCAGATCCGCGTGACCGAAGAAGTGAAGTTCAAGCATGACAGCTCCGAGCTCGTCGCCTCGGGCATGAGCCTGCTCGACGAGGTCGCCCAGGTCATCAAGAAGAACCAGCCCTACATCAAGACCATCACCATCGAGGGCCACACCAACGAGATCGGCTCGCACCAGTACAACATGAACCTCTCGCGCGAACGCGCCGCCTCGGTGAAGGAATACCTCACCTCGCGCGGCGTGCCCGAGAGCATGCTCGCCACGGTCGGTTACGGCAAGACGCGCCCCAAGGTCATGCCGGGCCTGGCCAAGCAGGCTCGCCTCAACGCCAACCGCCGCGTCGAGTTCAAGGTGCAGGAGCAGCCGGCCAAGCGGCTCGTGCAGAAATAAGCGCTCCTACTTCGACGACGACGAACGCGACATGAAGTGCGTGAGCACGATGCCGACGAACAGAAACGACGTCAGGATCTGCACGACCACGAGAAGCTGGCCCGCGCCGCCGAGGTTCCAGTAAAGCGTCGCGAACGCCACGATGATCTCGACGAGGTTGATCTGCAGCAGCAGCATCGAGCGCGTTTTCGAGGCCGGTCCCGAGTAGATGTGCTCGAGAAAGACCAGGCCGAGCAGATAGCTCACGAGGTCGAAGAGAAACAGCGTCGCCAGCCCCGCCGAGAGCCGGGACGTGCGCCCCGCGCTCGCGTCGAGCCAAAGCAGCGCGAACAGGACGGCCGGAACCGCGAGAGCGTAGAGCTCGACGCTGATCTTGCGGCCTTTGGCGCCGATCATCCCACCGAGCCAACGCACGAACATCACCGGCATGAAGAGCTTGAAGACGAGCAGCGCGAGCAGGGCCCAGCGCTCCAGGCCGAAGGGCTCGATTCTCGCGCTCGAGTGCGCCGACTTCGTCCAGATCTTCCGGATGTACTGCAGCTGCTTTTTGTAAGCGCCGATCGGCTTCGGCATGTGCTCGATGTGCAGGTGGGGCATGCCCTCAGTGTAACATGAGAACGGCGCCCGCGGGCGAGGCGATCAGCAGCGCGAGCACGACGCAGGCGGCGGCGAAAACTACTTGCAGGTCGAAACGGTCGATCATTTTAATACTCCAATCGCATAAGTCGAAATCAGGGTCGCGGCCATCATGATGAAGATCAGAAATTTCATGGAACCCTCTCTCTCCTGGCCGACTCCTTTTGCAGCCGTTGTGCCAGGGCAGCGGGGGGGCGCGAGAGCGCGTATAGCGCGGGAAACGGGCGAGGCTGCCGGCGTTCCGGCAGCCGGGGCGGCCGGAAAGCCGCTTCTGCCGGGTTCCCGGCAGGGCTTGACAAATATATTAGTAAATCATAATATACTAATATGGGTACCGGAACACCGACGCTGATCGAGGAGTGCGAAAATGCCGCGAAGATGCTGCGGGCACTGGCGCATCCGCAGCGTCTCCAGATTCTTTGCCACCTGTCCGAGGACGAGCTTGCGGTTTCGGAGCTCGAGCGGCGCTGCGGCGCCTCCCAGTCGGCGGTGTCGCAGTTTCTCGCCAGGATGAAGGCTGAAGGCCTTGTCGCGTCGAGAAGGGACGGGAACTTCGTCTACTACCGGATTCAGGACTCGAAGGTGCGGAAGCTGATCCGCGCGATGCACGGAATATTCTGTCCGTAACGAAAGGACGCCATCCATGAAGCAGGTTATCATCGACGTGAGGGAGAAAGACGAGTTCAAGGCCGACCGGGTCGCCGGCTCGATCAACGTTCCGCTCTCGGAGCTCGGGCACCAGGCACCGGGTATCTTGAAAAATCTCGACGGCTGCTCGTTCGTGCTCATGTGCCGAAGCGGCAAGCGCGCCGGGCTTGCCAAGCAACAGCTCGAGCAGCTTGGCCTCGGCTGCGACCTTCAAGTTTACGAAGGCGGCATCCTCGAGTGGAAGCGCCAAGGTAAGCCCACGGAATGCGCCGGACCGGTCGCGTTTCCGATCATGCGCCAGGTCCAGCTCGTCGCCGGCACCTTGGTGCTTGCGGGAGCGGCGCTCACCTGGTGGGTCGACCCACGCTGGCTTGCGCTCCCGGCCTTCGTCGGCCTTGGCCTCACGGTCGCCGGAAGCACCGGCTTCTGCGGGATGGCCGAGCTGCTGGCTCGAATGCCCTGGAACAAGGCCGCACCGAAGGGAGGCGCTTGTGGAAACGCGTGTTAAGAGGCTCGAAGAGGCGCTCGATCGCGGAGAGGCGTCGCCGCCCAAGGAATGGCAGCTTCGAATCGTGCAGAGCGAGGAGTGCCAGTCGTATGTCGCCTGGAACGAGACGACGCGCGAGGCGCTGGTCGTTGATCCCAAGCGCGAGGACTGGAGCGCCTATCTCGCCGTCGCGTCCGAGCTGAGCGGGTATCTCTGGCTTGGCGTCGTCGACACCCACACGCACGCCGACCACGTGTCGGCGGCTCCGCGGCTGGCCGAGGAGCTGAAGGCGCCTTTGATCATGCACGAGAAAGCGCCGAGCCGAAGGGTGAGCCTGCGCGTCGGTACCGACACGACGCTTGCCTCGAAGGCGGCTCCGGTCGAGCTTCTTCTCACGCCGGGGCATACGCCGGACTCGTTGAGCGTTCTCTGGGGGCCGTTTCTGTTCAGCGGCGACACGTTGCTTTACGGCGACGTCGGGCGCGACGACCTGCCCGGCGGCGACCCCGCGGCGCATTTCGAGAGCGTGAGAAAGCTCGAGGCGCGCGCCAGGCCCGACGCGATCGTTCTGGCGGGCCACGACGGCAAGGGCGGGAGAGCCTCGTCGTGGAAAACCCAGCTCGCGCTCAACGCATCCCTCAGGCAGGGACGAGACGAGTTCGTGCGCGACGCCGCGGCTTTTGACGCTCCGGCGCCGAAGCTGCTCAAGGAATCACTGAGGGAGAACTTCAAATGAAGCTCAATTGCGTTTGGAAAGACAAGATGACGTTCACGGCCGAGTCCGGCGGTCATCAGATCCATATGGACACCAAGCCGCCCATCGGGACCGATACGGCGATGACGCCGAAGCAGCTCGTGCTCGCCGGAATTTCCGGCTGTACGTCCATGGACGTCGTGGCTCTCTTGAAGAAGTACAAGCAGCCGCTCGAGGCGCTCGTCGTCGAGGTCGATGCAAGCCAGACGGAAGGCGGCTACCCCCAGGTATTCAAGGAGGTGAAACTTGTTTTCCGTTTCAAGGGCGCGCTCGACGAGGCGAAAGTGCTGGAGGCGGTGAGGCTTTCGCAGACGAAGTACTGCGGAGTCAGCGCGATGCTCGCCAAGGCGGTTCCGATCACCTACACGGTCGACCTCAACGGGAAGAACGTCGGAAGCGGCCGCGCCGACTTCAGCGCCTGAGCTCTTCGCCGTGGCGGACGAGCCCGCCGAGGTGCGCGGCGCGCGCCAGCAGGCCGCAGGCGACGGCGGCCACGACGAGGCAGGCGATCGCCAGCAGCCTGGCTTTGGCGTGCGCGCGCTTGAGTAGCAGCAGGCAGCCCGCGCCGAGCGCGCCGGCGACAAGAAGAGCGATGAAGGCGGCCTCGGCCGCCTCCTCGTGCTCGTGGATCGCGTCTTTCGGGGCGCCGAGCTTTTCGATAAGATCTCCGGCAGGATCACCCGACAGGAACGTCGGCACGCCGGAAACCGCGGCAAGCACGACAAGCACGAGGCCCGCGCGCAACGTCGTCTCCGACTTCCTGAGCACGCCCCAAGCCAGAAAAAGCAGGCTCGCTCCGGCGAGGACGACCGGTACGTGGTTCAGGGCCAGATGGATTTGAGCGGGGTTGATCGTCATTGTGGTGGTCTCCTCATGCAGGAAAAGAATAGCAACATCGGGGCCAGCTCTGTTTCACGCTGGGATCGCCGACGGCGTGGGACAAAGTGACCGGCTTGGGCGCAACTTGTCCCGCGGAACCTCGACAAAAAACGGTATCCAGGCGTCGGAACGCTGGAACGGCGGTTGCAACCATGTTCCGACGTGCTGGAACGTATTTTAGACGAGGCCGCCGAGCTCGTCAGGCATTATTTCAGGATCAGCGTCGAGGGGCTCGAGCACGTGCCCGTGTCCGGTGCCGCGCTGATCGTTCCGAACCACTCGGGCTTCGGAGCGGCTGACGCGCTCATGATCGCGCATCTCGTTCGTCGCGAGAAGGGGCGCGTGCCGCGCATCCTCGCGCACCGCGCTTTCTTCGAGCTCTTCGAGCCGTTGCGCCGGGCCTCGGTTGCCTTCGGCCTGGACCGGGTATCCGTCGCGCGTGGAGTCGAGCTGCTGACCGATGAGCAGCTGCTTTTGCTGTTTCCGGAAGGTGAGTCGGGGAACTTCAAGCCGAGCACGAGGCGTTACCACCTCCAGCCGTTCCACACGGGCTTTGTCCGGATGGCTCTGCTGAGCGGCGCTCCGATCGTCCCGTGCGTCGTGATCGGCGCCGAGGAGGCCCAGCTCAACCTGGGAAGCGTCGATGCGTCCCGGCTTCTGGAGGGACTGCGCCTGCCGGTGCCGCTGAACCTCTTTCCGCTGCCGTCGAAGTGGCGGATCCGCTTTCTCGAGCCGATCCGGCTCGACCATTACCCGCCTGGCAGCGCCAGCGACCGGGCGCTCACGCACGAGCTCAGCGTCGAGATCCAGATCGCGATGCAGAGGGCAATCAACGGCGAGCTCGGGCAGCGCAAGAGCGTCTATTTTTAACAGGCCCGGGCGGGCTCCGGCGATTGGCATCTCGCTTGCCTTTATCTCGTTCCAAAGGAGCCTTATGGCCGTCTTTCGCGACAGGATCGATGCAGGCAAACAGCTGGCAGGCAAGCTCAGCGCGTATCGCGGGCGCAATCCGCTCGTGCTCGCGATTCCTCGCGGCGCCATTCCGCTCGGCGACGTCGTCGCCCGCGAGCTGAAAGGCCAGCTCGACCTCGTGCTCGTCCACAAGATCGGCGCGCCGGGAAACCCCGAGTTCGCCATCGGCGCGGTGGCCGAGGACGGAAAAGTCGTTCTCGGAGGCGAGGCCGATTTTTTCTCGGTTTCGGAGGAGTACGTGAAGCGCGCGGCGGCCGAGGAAGTGGCCGCTCTCCAGGCCAAGCGCCAGCTCTACAGCCCCTACACGCACGCGATCCCGCGTCGTGACCGGGTCGTCATTCTCGTCGATGACGGCATCGCGACCGGCCAAACGATGCTTGCCGCGGTCCGGGCGGTGCGAGAGGATGGTCCTGCCGAGATCGTCGTCGCCGCGCCCGTCGCCTCCACCGACGCGTACGAGGCGCTCGAGAAGGTGGCTGACCGCCTGGCGGTCGTCGCGGTGGAAGAGCGGTTCGGGTCGGTCAGCAGATTCTACGAAACTTTCGCGCAGGTGTCCGACGCCGAAGTCGTCGAGATCCTCGCGCGCATGAGGAGCGCTTCCTGAATGAACGGAACTCTGGGTCTCGTATTGACCAGCGGCGGTGCCCGGGGCGCGTACCAGGCGGGCGCGCTGCGCGCGCTTGCCGAGATCACCCGCGCCTCTCGCCTGCCGTTTCAGGTGCTGTCGGGCGTATCGGCCGGAAGCATCAATTCAACCTACCTCGCCTGCCAGGCGGGTGATTTTCAGGGAGCAACCGAGAGGCTCGCCCGTCTCTGGTCCACGCTCAGGCCCCGCGACATCTTTCTCACCGACGGGCTCACGCTGACCCGTACCGGGATGGCATGGATTTCCGATCTCGGCTTCGGAGCCTGGATCGGAAGCGGCCGAGGCAAGTCGTTGCTTGTCACGAGCCCGCTCCAGCGCCTGCTCGGCGAGAAGCTCGACTTCGGCGCGCTGCGGGCCAACATCGCCACGGGCCTCGTGCGCGGCGTGGCGCTCACCGCGACCAATTATTCTTCCGGCACCTCGGTCACCTTCTACGACGGCACGTCCGACATCGAGCCCTGGACGAGGACGACGCGCATGGCGGTGCGCGAGCAGTTCTCGCTCGAGCACGTGATGGCCTCGTCGGCGATCCCGGTATTTTTTCCGGCCGTCCGCGTCGGCGGGGCTTATTACGGCGACGGCTGCATCAGGATGAGCACGCCTCTGAGCCCGGCGATCCATCTCGGCGCCGACAAGGTGCTGGCCATCGGCGTCCGCCACGAGCGGTCGGTGCAGAGAGTCGCCGACCTCAACGGCGCGCGCGCGGAGCGCTACCCGTTGCTTGCCGACGTCGGCGGCGTGCTGCTCAACGCGATGTTCCTGGACGCGCTCGAAAGCGACGTCGAGCGCATGGAGCGCATCAACCAGACGCTCTCGCTGATCCCGGAGAGCGCGCGTCGCTCGCACCCCTCGAAGCTGCGCCAGGTGCCCGTGATGGTTCTCAAGCCGACGCGCGATCTCGGCGAGCTCGTGGCCGAGGTGATGAAGGATTTTCCGTTCGCCGTGCGCCACTTTCTCAAGGGCCTCGGCACCTCGAGCGACAGCGGTTATGACCTCATGAGCTACCTCGCGTTCGACTCAGCGTACACCGCGCGGCTCGAGGAGCTCGGGTATCGAGACACCATGGCCGCCAAAGACGCGGTCACGCGATTTTTGGAGCTACCCGTCAGCTCGACTGGCGCTGATCCTTCGGGAGCCTGACGACGAAGCAGGTGTTGGGCGAGCGCTCGTCGATCGTGAGCTCGCCGCCGTGGTTCTCGACGATCGCCGTCGAGACGCTCAGGCCGAGGCCCGAGCCCTTGCCCATCGGCTTCGTCGTGAAGAAGGGCTGCATGATCTTCTCTCGGAGCTCTTTCGGGATGCCTTTTCCGCTATCGGTGATGGTGATCTCGACGTCCGTGCCCCGGTCGGCCACGTCGATCCTGATCCAGCGCTCGTCGAGCGGCTTGATGGCGTCCTTGGCGTTGTTGATGAGGTTCACGAAAACCTGGCTGATCTGCGTCTCCTGGCACCAGACGGCCAGACGCCCGTCGATCGCGCCGAGATGCACCTTGATGCCGTGCTTTTGGAAGCTCTCGGTCGTGAAGCCGAGGACGTCGTTGAGCAGGTCGCCCAGCTGCGTTTTCTGGAACGGGTCGTTGCCGCCGTCGCGCGAAAGCGCCTTCATCCCGCGAATGATCGACGCCATGCGGTCGCAGAGCTGCTCGACCGTGTCCGCGGTCTGAAGCACCGTTTCCGGGGGCGCGTTGCCGGCGCGAACCTGCATCTTGAGAAACTCCATGCGCCCGCGGACGGTCGCGAGAGGGTTGCCGAGCTCGTGGGCGATGCCCGCGGCAAGCTCGCCGACGCTGGCCATCTTTTCGGAGTGGATGAGGGCGGCGCGCTGCGCTTCGATCTGCTCCTGGCTGGTTTTTTGATCGGTGATGTCGGTGCGGATGGCGACGTACTTGAAGGGCCGGCCCTTCGACGTGAGAAACGGCACGATCGTCGTGAACACCCAGTAGTAGGTTCCGTCCTTGGCCTTGTTTTTGACCTCGCCCTTCCAGATCTTGCCGGAGGCGATGGTCTCCCAGAGGTCGACGAAGAAGGCCTTGGAGTGGTGGCCTGAGTTGATGATGCGGTGGTTCTGCCCGATCAGCTCCTCGCGGGAGTACTTCGAGATCTCGCAGAACTTGTCGTTGACGTAGGTGATCTTGCCGGCCGAGTCGGTGAGGGCGACGATCGACGACTGATCGAGGGCGCGACGAAGGTCGTCTACCTCTTTTTCGGTCCGCTCCAGCTGCTCTTCTACGGTCAAACGATCGCTCATCGGACGTGACACTCCGCCTTTGAGACTTTTTGGCACAATGGGGGCCGTAGCGCAATGGTCAGAGTCGAAAATCCGCCTCCACGGCGGCGTGGTCGGAAAGCCTGCTCCAGACGCCGTCGACGTGGATTTTCGCGGTGACGAACTCGAGCCAGCGAAAGTAGATCCTATCGAGCCGAAGCACGGGCAGCCAGGCGGGAAAGGATTTGGCGTGGCGGCCGTCCTGCTTGAGAAAAGCTTCTTCCAACGTGAGCTTGCGCGCGAGAATCGGCGAGGCGATCTCCTGCCAGTCATTGAAGTCGCCACCGACGACGAGCGGCGCGTCGTGCGGGACGAGCCGCTCGATGCGGTCGCACAGCTTTCCCAGCTGGGCGCGACGGCCAGAGCTGAAGAGGCTGAGGTGCAGGCAGAAGACGTGGAGCTCGGCCGAGGCGCCGGGAATCTTGAGACGCGCGTGGAGCATCCCTCTCTGCTCGAGCGCGTTCGTCGAGACGTTGACGTTCTCCGAGAAGGTGATGGGGTACTTGCTCAGGATCGCGTTGCCGTGGTGGCCCTCGGTGTAGACGGCGTTCTTGCCGTAAGCGTGGTGCGGCCAGAGCTTGTCGGCCAGGTACTCGAACTGCGAGACGGTGGGCCAGTCCTTGTGCTTCTTTCCGTGGTGCTCGTGGTGGCCGACGACCTCCTGGAGCAGCACGAGGTCGGCGTGCACGAGCTCGATCGACTCCTTGATCCCCTTGAGCACGAGATCGAAGTTCGTGGCGTTGAAGCCTTTGTGGATGTTGTAGGACAGCACTCGCAGCTTGCGCATCGTCACTCGTGGTGGTGGAACGGGCACGAAGCTCCCATGCCCTGGTCTAGAGCTTGAGGCGCGCCCGCTTTTCTTTCAAGCGAAGAAACGAGCGGCGTGGCGCGCACGGCGACGGTGAAAAGAGCCGCCACGATGAGCAACGCCCCCGAAAAGCGCGGCGCCAGGCGCCCGAGCGGACGGAGGAGCTTCGTCAGCAAGAGCGAAGCCGAGGCGAGCGCCGGAAGCGTGCCCGCCCAGAAGAGCGCAAGCGACACCGCTCCGAGGGCGGCACTTTGCGTGACCGCGGCCGCGAGCACGAAGCCGTACAGCCAGCCGCATGGAAGAAAAGCCGAGAGCAGGCCGACCGTCAGGCTGCTCCCCACGCTGTCGCCCGGCCTTTTCGGCCACAGCGCGCGCACCACGCGCGTCAGCGCCGTGGGAAGCCTCAGATGCATCGAGCGCCCGCTCAAGCGGGCGACGCCCAGATAAAGAAGCGGAAGCGCGATCGCCGCGGTCGTGAGCCAGGGCAGGACGGCAAAGACGCGCGTGCCGAGCGCCGCCTGGCCCAGGGCGCCGGCCAGGGCGCCGAGGCCGGCGTACGAGAGGAGCCGTCCAAAGTGGTAGGCCGCGGCCGTGCGCCTCGTGCGCGCGAACATCAGCGTGAGCCCGCCGCACATGGCGACGCAGTGGCCGCTACCGAGCAGGCTTGCCGCGAGGATCGCGAGCGGGACGATCGCATGAGAGTCAACGATAGGGGCCGACAAGCGTGACCTCCTCGGCGGTGAGCGTTTTTCCGGCGGGGTCGACCACCCGGATCGTGACCGTGGCATGCCCGCTCGCGAGCAGGCTCTTCGGAAACTTCACGAACGCCTCCTGGTTGAGCTTGCGTCCGCCCGCGACCTTGAATGAGCCCAGCGCCGTGACGACCTCGGCCGCGGTGCCGGGCTTGCCGGTGTCGACGGCGAGCTTGAGCTCGAGATCCTCGAAGCTCTGGTTGCTCAGATCGACCTTGAAGCGGTTGACGATCTCGGTGGCGCTGATCTCGGTGTAAGGCGTGTCGGCGGCGCGCACGAAGGTGGCCTCGACGGGGCGGCGCGTGGCGACGTTATAGATAAGGCCGACGGCCAGCAGCGCGACGAGCGCGCCATAGACGACGACGCGCGGGCGCAGCGCGGTCGTGGGCTTGCCGCTCAGGCCCGCGGCCGAGTCGTAGCGGATCAGGCCGAGCGGCCGGCGCAGACGCGCCATGACGTCGTCGCAGGCGTCGATGCATGCCGTGCAGCCGATGCACTCGAGCTGGGCGCCGTTTCGGATGTCGATGCCGGTCGGACAGACCTGAACGCAGCGGTTGCAGCTCACGCAGTCGCTGCGGTTCGTGTCGTAGGTGACGAGCAGCGACTGCTCGTCCATGAGAAGCGACTGGAAACGCCCGTAAGGGCAGACGACCGTGCAGAACTGCTCGCGAAACCAGCCGAAGTCGAACAGGATCGCGCCGCTCAGCACGGCCATGAAGGTAAAGCTTGCGGGGTTTTTGGCGGGAGACGAGCGGATCATCGTCGCGAGCGCCTCGGTGCCAACGAAGTAGGCGAGAAAGCTGTGGGTCACGACGAGCGCGACGACGGTGAAGAGCCCCCACTTCATCGCCTTTTTGAAGGCCTTGTCGGCGTCCAACGGCGCGGCGTCGAGCTTGCGGCGCGCGAGGTGGTCGCCCTCGATCGCGCGCTCGATGCGGCGAAACAGGCTTTCGATGAAAACCGTCTGTGGGCAAGCCCAGCCGCACCAGACGCGGCCCCAGAGCGCGGTGGCCAGGCCCAGCGTCAGCGCCGCGCCGCCGACGATGAAGACGAGCATCGGCGCATCATGGGCCCAGAACGTGATGCCGAAGATCGCGAAGCGCCGTCTCGCCACGTCGAGCAGGAGCGCCTGGCTGCCGTTGACGCGAACCCAGGGGAGCGCGAGAAAGACCCCGATCAGCACCGTGTGCGCGAGCGAGCGGAGCCGCTGGTAGCGGCCCTTGACCTCGGCCGGGTACACGTAGATGCGCCGACCGCGCTCGTCGGCGGTGGTCAGGCGGTCGGCGTGCGATTCCGGCTTCTTGAAAACGCTCAAGCCTCACTCCTTGACGAGCTCGCCCTGCGCGGCTTTGGCGCCGGGCGGGTTCGTCCCCCGGAGAGACTTGACGTAGGCGGTTACCGAGTAGATCTCCTCGTCGGAGAGCAGCGTGTTCCAGGGCGGCATTCCTTTCGCCGAAACGCCGTCGTGGATCGTGTTGGCGATCGACTCCGGCTTGCCGTCGCCGTGGATCCAGTAGTCGTCGGTGAGGTTGGGGCCGATGATCCCCTGGCCATGGTCGCCGTGGCACGAGATGCATTTGCCCTGGAAGACGATCTTTCCGGCGCCGATCCTCTCGCCGCTCTTCAGCGCGACGTTCAGATGCGTCATGTCCGGAAAGGTGAGCGCCGGCGCGGCCGCCTTGCGGCTGGCCTCCATCGCGGCCACCTCATGCTCGTATTCCTGCTGGATCGAGCTGCCGTTGCCGAGCTCGTAGTAGGCGTAATAGCCGGCGGCGAAGGCCATCGTGAGATAGAAGGTCGCCAGCCACCAGCGGGGCAGGTCGTTGTCGAGCTCCCGGATGCCGTCGTACTCGTGGTCGGTGAGCTTTTCCTTCGGGTCGTTGTTGCCGTTCTCTTCAAGAACACCCGCAGAAACACCGCGAGAAACACGCCGAAGAACAGAAGGAGCGCGAGACTCGTGAGCCAGGTCTGGGGAAAATGGACGAGCGCCTGCGTTTTCATTTCGCGCCTCCCGCCGTTTTCACGGCGCCACTGTCCTCGACGGTGTGGCCCAGGCGCTGGAGATAGGCGATCAGCGCCACGATCTCCTTGTCGTCCATGCCCTTCGGCGCGCCCTGGCGTTCGAGCTCGGTGGCGATCGCCTTCGCGTCTTCGCGCGCGGCCGTCTCGGCACGCTCGATGTCGCGGTCCGAGTACGGCACGCCAACCGTGCGCATCACGGCGAGCTTCCTGGGCAGCACCGCGAAGTCGGTCTTGTCGCGGGCAAGCCACGAGTATTCCGGCATGATCGACTTCGGCGTCACCTCGCGCGGGTCGAGCATGTGGCGGAAGTGCCAGAGGTGCGGGTACTTGCCGCCCACGCGCGCCAGGTCGGGACCCGTGCGCTTCGAGCCCCACTGGAAGGGGTGGTCGTAGAGCGAGTCCTCGGCCGTCGAGGGCTTGCCGTAGCGCAGGAGCTCGTCGGCCATCGGCCGGATTTCCTGCGAGTGGCAGAGATAGCAGCCCTCGCGCACGTAGAGATCGCGGCCCGCGAGCTCGAGCGACGAGTACGGCCGCACCGTCACGTTGATCGGCACGTAGTTGTGCGCGGTCAAGGTGGGGAGCAGCTCGATCACCGTCCCGACGAGAATCGCGAGCACCGCGAGCGTCGAGAAGACCATCGGCAGGCCCTCGAGCGCCCGATGCGGCTTCTCCTCGGTGAGCATCTTCACGACGTCGGTCTTGAGCGCCGGCGCCTGCTGCGCCTCGGGCGCCACGGCCTTCGGGGCAAGCGCGATCGTCCGGGCGAGGTTGTAGGCCATGATGATGAAGCCCACGAGGTAGAGCGTGCCGCCGACGGCGCGTACCCAGTAGAGCGGCACGATCTTGATGACCGTTTCGATGAAGTCGGGGTAAACGAGCTTGCCGCTCGCGTCCATCGCCCGCCACATCATGCCCTGGGTGATGCCGGCCACCCACATCGATACGACGTAGAGGAGGATGCCGAGAAAGCCGGTCCAGAAGTGGGCGTTGGCCAGGCGCTCGCTATAGAGCTTCGTGCGCCAGAGCCGCGGCACGAGATAGTAGAGCATCGCGGCCGTGAGAAAGCCGTTCCAGCCGAGCGTGCCGCCGTGGACGTGGCCGATGATCCAGTCCGTATAATGGCCGATGGCGTTCACCGACTTGATCGAGAGCAGCGGGCCCTCGAAGGTCGCCATGCCGTAGAAGGTGAGCGAAGCGACGAAGAACTTGAGGATGGGTTCGGTGCGCACCCGGTCCCAGGCGCCGCGAAGCGTGAGCAGGCCGTTGATCATGCCGCCCCAGCGCGGGGCCCAGAGGATGACGCTGAAGACCATGCCGAGCGTCTGCGCCCACTCGGGCAACGCCGTATAAAGAAGGTGGTGCGGGCCGGCCCAGATGTAGATGAACACGAGCGACCAGAAGTGGACGATCGAGAGCCGGTAGCTGTAGACGGGCCGGTTCACCGCTTTGGGAACGTAGTAGTACATGAGACCGAGAAACGGCGTCGTCAGGAAGAAGGCGACGGCGTTGTGGCCGTACCACCACTGCACGAGCGCGTCCTGCACGCCGGCATAGACCGGGTAGCTCTTGAAGAGCGTGACGGGGAGGTTGATCGAGTTCACGACGTGCAGCACGGCGACGGTCACGATCGTGGCGATGTAGAACCAGATGGCCACGTAAAGATGCTGCTCGCGCCGGCGCTGGAGGGTGCCGAAGAAGTTCACGGCGAAGGCCACCCACACGACGGTGATGGCGATCTTGATCGGCAGCTCGAGCTCGGCGTATTCCTTGCCGACGGTGATCCCGAGCGGCAGCGTCACGGCGGCGGCCACGATGATGAGCTGCCAGCCCCAGAAGTGAAAGTTGCTCAGGAAGTCGGAGTAGAGGCGGCTCTTGAGCAGCCGCTGCGTCGAGTGGTAGATGCCCGCGAAAATCGCGTTGCCGGCGAAGGCGAAGATTGCCGCGTTCGTGTGCAGAGGGCGCAGCCGGCCGAAGGTCGTCCAGGGGAGCCCCAGGTTGAGCTTCCAGTTGGCGAGCTGAAGCGCGGCCACGACGCCTACGAGCATCGCCACCACGCCCCACACGATGGTGGCGAGCGCGAACTTTTTGACGATCTCGTCGTCGTAGTAAAACGTTTCCATGACCTGCTTGTCGTTGTCGGTGCTCATCTTGCTTTCCTTTCAGAGTCGTCGAGAAGAATTCGGTAGGCCGGCGTATCAAGGTCGTCGTACTGGCCGTGGCGGCCGGCCCAGACGAAGGCGGCCACGAACGAGGAGGCCAGCAGCAGCGCGATCGGCAGCAGGAGCAGCACGATGCTCATGCGGCCTCCTGGAGCCGGGGGGCCGGCGCGGGCGCGGGCGCCTTCAGCGTCCGGCGGAGCTTTCTCGTCCCCCAAAGCGACGAGGCGAAAACCGTGAACGCGCTGAGTGGCATCAGCAGCGCGGCGAAGAGCGGCGAAACGTGCCCCGTGGCCGCGGCCAGGCCGCCGGCGACGTTATAAAGGAGAGAGAAGGCGAAGTTGCGATGGATCGTGGCCATCGTCTCTTTGGCGATTCGCACGAGATCGACGACCGGCGCGAGGCCGGGGCGGGTGACGTACACGTCGGCGGCGCGCAGGCTGACCTCGACGCTGCCGTGGACGGCGATGCCGACGTAGGCCGAAGCGAGCGCGAGCGCGTCGTTGGCGCCGTCACCGACCATGAGCGCGCGCGGCTCACTCTCGGCGAAGCGGCGCTTGTCCTCGGGCGTGGCGCCGGAGACGACACGGGCCGAGTCGATGTGGAGCGCGGCCGCGGCGGCGTGCACCGGCCGGTAGTTGTCGCCCGAGACGATGTACGGCACGAGCCCCATTTCGCGGAGCTTCGAGACGCAGCGGGCGGAGTCGGGCCGGATGCGGTCGCCGAAGTAGGCCTCGGCGACCAAGGTGTTTTCCCGGTAGACGGCGCAGGCGGAGCTCTCCGCCTCTCGAAGCGGACGGATCGAATATAGCTGTCCGCCGACGAGCGCGCCGACGCCCTGGCCCGGGCGCTCGTCAAAGGATTCGATGGCGGGAACGGCCTGGCGGAGCTTCGGCTTGAGGTACTCGACGAGCGCCTTGCCGATCGGGTGCGCCGATTTTTCCTCGATGGCGTAGACCGCCTCTTTCAAGCCGGGAGTCGAGCCGAGCTCGACCCAGTCGAGCACCTCGAACGTGCCTTGGGTCAGCGTTCCGGTTTTGTCGAGCACGACGCTCTCCACGCCGCTGATCCGCTCGAGCGCCTCGGCGCC
>JACQAX010000339.1 GCA_016194795.1 Deltaproteobacteria bacterium
GAAGCGCCGAGAAGCTCTCGGTGGCGAAGTTGCCGTCGACGAAAACGCCGAACGCCTCCAAGCCCCCATGCTCCTTGCTGGCGATGAGCTGGTGGCGCAGGTGGCGCGCCATGTTCCGGTGCGTGAAGACGAACTGCGCGTCGTAGAAAACCTTGAGCTTGTTCTCGGGGCGCGCGAGGATCTGAGTGAGCGCCCAGATCGGGTCCTCGGCCGAGCGCGACTCGAGCTTGGTGCCCTCCGAATAGAACGCCTGCAAGGTCGTGACGGCGTCGCCGCCGCCCAGCACCACGCGCGGAAGCTGCTTGTCGCGGGCTTTGGCCGAGTCGAAGTGCTTGCCCTGTTTGTAGAGCGAGATCCATTCTTCGGTCGGGCCGCCGATCGCGGCGAGCGCCTCGGCGCCGGTGACGATCGCGCCGAACTGGATGTGGCCTTCCGAGCCGCGGGCCTCGGCGTACTCGCCGCCCGCAAGATAGGCGTCGACGTTCTCGTTGGAGCTGTTCAAGTTGCACTTGAGACAGTTCATCGTGAGATTGGCCGAGCTGAGCATCGCCACGGACGGAATCCAGGAACCCTGGGGCCCCTTCACGGCGATCTCGGTGCGCTTGAGGTGGCTGAGGCGCGTGTAGAGCGCCTGCGGATCGGTCGGCACGACCTCGAAGGGTGTCGGCGCGAGGTCGACGAGCGCCGGGTGCTTTTTCTGAAGCGCCTGCACGCGCTCCCAAAGGTCGTGCGAGATGCGGCGCTTGGCGTTCACCTTGGCCACCCTGGCGCCCATTTCGCCGGGCTCGCCGTAGTGGCTCTTGAAATAATTCCGCTGCGACTCGTTCCACGAGGCCCACTGCGCCTCCGTCGGCGCCTCGACGTACGTGAAGGTGCCCGAGTCGGCGACGATGCGGACGTTGAAGCCTTCGGCGACGAGCTCCTCGACGCGTTCGACGACGTCGCGCGAGCGCAGCTCGTAGGTCATGAGGGTGACGCGCGTCTCGGCCGGGCTCGTGAAGCCGGGAGCCTTGCGGATGTTCTCGGTGGAGAGGAGCTTGAGCACCTCTTCGTGGAAGCTCACCGCGCCTGGGCCGCGGTTGAAGAGGAAGCGGATGTGCTCGTTCCAGGGCGTGGCCACGTTCACGCTCTTGTCGAGCGGCAGGCGCGGGCGATTGGGCGTGTAGTCAGCTCCGAACGAAGCTGCCGCCGTTAAGGTCATGAATACAGCTGAAATCAGCTTTATCACGCGCTTGAGTCCCCCTGAAATTTACCCCTGAACTGGGAGAGGCTTACGAGAGTCGACGCAATGAGTCAATTATTATTTTGACGCGACTAGTCGAATCTGATATGTAGAAACGCATGAAAAATTCAGTGCTTATCGCAGTTCTCTCGTTGCTCTCCGTGGTCTCTTCCGATGCCCGTGCCGACGGTTGCCAGGTCATGACGACGTATACCGGTCAGCAGATCGGCTGCACTGCCGAGAGATGCGATACGTACAATGTGTACTCAGGCCAGCAGCTTGGCTGCAGTGAAAAGCGCTGCGACGTTTATAATGTCTATACCAACCAGCAGCTCGGCTGCAGCGGCACCCGTTGCGACGTCTACAACGTCTACACGAACCAGAAGCTCGCGTGCACTCGCGGCCGTTGCGACGTTTTCAACGTCTATGACAACCAGCAAGTAGGTTGCAGCGAGTCCCGCTGCGACGTCTACAACGTGTACGCCAACGAGAAGCTCGGCTGCACCGAGAAGCGCTGCGATGTTTACAACGTCTACCAGAACCAGCAGCTCGGCTGCAGTGCCGTGCGCTGCGACGTGTACAACGTTTACCAGAACCAGCAGCTCGCGTGCTCCAGCCACAGATGCGACGTCTACAACGTTTACACGAACCAGGAAATCGGCTGCACGGCCCAGCGTTGCGAGGTCTTCAACGTGTACGCCAACCAGAAGCTCGGGTGTTCCTCGAACCGCTGCGAAGTCTATAATGTGTATTCGGGCCAGAGCGTCGGCTGCTCGGGCGACAAGTGCGGCATCTTCACCGTCTATCCCGGCCAGCAGCTCGGCTGCGCTCCGGCGAAGTGGTGGTACGCCAACCCGTCCGGCGCGCTCTGAGCGCTCAGCGCGCGGCGTTCACCGAAACGACCTCGCCGTCTTCGCACACGACGTGGAAGTTGATCGGGCGGCAGCACACGTAGCAGTCCTCGACGTAGCTCTGGTCGTCGACCGAGGTGTCGACGACGATCGTGAAGGGCTCTCCGCAAAACGGGCACTGGACTTCCTGTTCGGGTGTCTCCATGAGCCAGACGATAATAGCTTTTCTCAATGACGTGAATAGCCAGGATCAATTTTATTTATCGTTCGACGGTCCTTATTCTCCTTCGAAAGGAGAAACACATGGAACTCTCGAGACGACATCTTTTGAAGGCCTCATTGGGCGCGATCGGTACCCTCGCGGCCAGCTCGGCGCTGGCGCAGACTCTGGCCGGCGCCTGCCGCGTGACCCCCGCTCAGACCGAGGGGCCGTTCTATCCGGTGAAGGACCAGGACGACACCGACAACGACCTCGTCCAGGTGAAGGGGCGCCCGGGGCGCGCCAAGGGCGACGTCATCATCGTCGGCGGCATCGTGACCGACGGCGATTGCCGCCCGGTCGAGCGCGCGCTCGTCGAGATCTGGCAGGCCTGCGCTTCGGGACGCTACAACCATCCGGGCGACGACAACCCGGCCGAGCTCGACCCGGACTTCCAGTACTGGGGGCGCGCCGTGACGAACGAGCGCGGGGAGTATCGGTTCCGCACCATTCTTCCGGGAGCGTACCCCGCCGATGCCACCTGGACACGCCCCTCGCACATCCATTTCAAGGTGCACCGCAAGGGTTACCACGAGCTCACCACCCAGATGTATTTCAAAGGCGCGCCGGGCAACGACGAGGACAAGATCCTACAGTCGCTCAAGCCGGCGGACCGCGACGCGGTCATCGTCGAGATCAACGGCGGAGTCTGCCGCTTCGACCTCGCGCTGAGAAAGGTCTAGACAAGACGGTCAAATCGGCTAGGATTTTTCAAAACCATTTGTACCTTCCTGAAAGGACCTCACCTCATGCTTAGCAGCTTGATCCTCGCAGCTTTGACCCTCTCGCCGGCAGGCGCCGCCGAGTACGAAATCGACCCCGCGCACTCGAGCGTGGGCTTCAAGGTGCGCCATCTCGTCTCGAAGACGGCCGGCAAGTTCGACAAGTTCACGGGCAAGATCTCGTACGATCCCGCCAAGCCCGAAGCGTCGAAGGTCGAGGCCGACATCGTCGCCGCGAGCATCAACACCAACGAGCCCAAGCGCGACAAGCATCTGCGCTCGCCTGACTTCTTCGACACCGACAAGTTCAAGACGCTCACCTTCAAGAGCACCAAGGTGCACGACGTGAAGGACAAGACGATGAAGGTGGACGGCGACCTGACGATCCACGGCGTGACGAAGCCCGTCACGCTCGACGTCGAGATGACCGGCGAAGGCAAGGACCCGTGGGGCAACGTCGCCACCGGCTTCACGGCCACGACGAAGGTCAACCGCAAGGACTTCGGGCTCACCTGGAACAAGGCGCTCGAAACCGGCGGCGTGCTCGTCGGCGACGACATCGAGATCGCGCTCGAAGTCGAAGCGCACCAGAAAGCCGCTGGCGGAGACGCCAAGAAGGCCAAAAAGTGAGGGCCGGCGTGCGCAAGCAGCTGCTGCTGGGGGCCATGGTCGCGGGCGTCGTTTCGGTGACCGCGGCGGCGACCGCCGACGAGGCCAAGACCGCCGCTCCCGGGACGAAAGAAGTCGAGTGCCACGGCGGCAATATGTGCAAGGGCAAGGGCGACTGCGGTGGCCCGGGCTACTCGTGCGCGGGCAACAACAAGTGCATCGGCAAGGGGTTCGTCAACGCGAAGTCGCAGCAAGAGTGCGACAAGCTCGTGGCGAAGGTGAAGGCTTCGATTGCGAAAAGAAACAAAAAGCCAGCCAAGTCTGGCTGAGCTTCAGAGCTGGCTGCGCTGGGTGATCGTCGATCCGATGGGCGTCGAGGACGCGCTCGAGCATCGCGAGGGCGAGCCTCGTCCGCGCTGCCTCGAGGCGATCGCCGAGAATGGCCCGCTTTCGCGCCTGGAGCGGCTCGACGTTTACGCCGAAGCGTACTACGCGCGCCTGCTCGAATGCCTGGAACAGGACTTTCCGGCGCTCAAGCGGGTGCTCGGAGACGACATCTTCCGAGGGCTCGTGGCGCATTATCTCGACGCGCACCCGTCGACGAGCTTCACGGCCGCCGAGCTCGGCAAGGAGCTTCCGGGTTTCATCGCCTCGTGGGAGCTGGCGCAGTCGCTGCCGTATCTCGCCGATCTCGCCCGCTTCGAGTGGGCGCACGTCGCCGCGTTTTTCGCCGCCGAGTGGCCCGCGTTCGACCTCGAGCGGTTCCGCGCGCTCGGGGAGAGCGAGTGGCCGGGCGTGAAGCTCTCGCTCGACCCGTCGGTGCACCTCATCGAGTCGGACTGGAACGTCGACGACGTCTGGGAAGACGACAAGCAGCCCGCCGAAGAAGGCAGGCGCTATCTCGTCGTGTATCGCGCGGCGCTCAGGTCGCGCGCCGAAAAGGTTTCGGAGCTGGAGTTCCGGGTGTTGCAGCTGCTCGCGGAGGGCTGCGCGCTCGGCGAGGTCTGCGAAAAGATCGAGCTTGCGCTTGATGTCGATGCCGAGATGCCGCCGCTCATGGACTGGTTTCGCGGGTGGATCGAGAGCGGGGTGGTGAGGGGCTTTTCGGTTAACGGGTAACGGGTAACGGTATCCGTTACGGTTGCGGTGCCGGTTACAGATACTGGTCCAGGAGCTCGTCCTGGCCGTA
>JACQAX010000330.1 GCA_016194795.1 Deltaproteobacteria bacterium
TGCGAGCTCGGCTTCGACGTTCTGGCCTGGGAAGACCGCGACCACGGCCCCGAGACGGCCGGTCTTGCGACCTGGCTTCGCCTCTCGCGCGGCTCCGTCCTGCATTCCAGCGACGACGTCACGCTCTTCGATCTGCGCTGCAGTTCCAGTTTGGGTCCCGAGCCCGCACGCTCCTCAAATTGAAACCAGCGCCGTCGGCAAAAACGCCCCTCGGCAAGCTTGTCGCGGCCTGGCACGGCCATTGCTAAAGCCATTCGCTGCCGGTGCTCGAAACTCTGAACTTTGGGGAGAGTTTCGAGCGCCGGCGAAAATTCAGTTCACCTTTCAGAACGCGGCGCCTTACCTAACTGGGCATGTTTCACCGCTCTCGAGCATCCAAGCTCGACGAGCGGCGATCGATTCAGACGGGACATGTGGGGGATCAGGCGCCCCGCTTTTCCACCGGCGGAGCCCAGTCCGCCGGACTCTTCTTTTTCTTCACTAAATCAGTAACCGCGCCGATATAATCTGAGTACATGATGAGAGGTTTCGGGCCCAGAAAGCCCAAGCAACAGCGGCAGAAAGAGCGCAAGCCCATCCCTTTCCTGAGGGTCAGCGCGGAGATCATGGTCGAGTCGACCAAGACCATCGCCGAAAGCCGCGTCTTCCTCAACGACATGAGCCCCACGGGAGTGGGCTGCTTCACCAACGTCGCCATCGACAAGGGCGAGACCGTCTCGCTCGTCATCGAGCAGCCGAAGCATCTCTTCGTCAAAGGCGAGATCATGTGGTGCTCGCCCTACACGCTCTCGACCAAGATCCTCACCCAGGCCGAGTTCAAGTACCGGGTCGGCATCAAGTTCTGCTTCGACTCGGATGAGGAGAAGGCCGCCCTCAAGAAGTTCTGCGAAGACCTCTACTCCGAGCAGGGCGTCGGCTGAGAGCCGCCTCCGTATAAACAAAAACGCCTGACCCTCGAAAGGATCGGGCGTTCTCGTGAAATCGCTTTCTTAGTAAGCTTGAAGCTTAGTAGCGGGCGCCACGGCTTCCGCCGCCGCCACCGAAGCCGCCACGTCCGCCGCCGCCGCCGCCTTCACGCGGAACCATCGGCTTCGCTTCGGCGACCGTCATCGGGCGGCCGTCATAGTCGGCGCCGTTAAACTTCGCGATCGCGTCGAGCGCTTCAGCGTCGGTCGACATTTCGACGAAGCCGAAACCCTTGCTGCGGCCCGTGTCGCGGTCGGTGATGACCTTCGACGAAGCGACCGTGCCCGCCTGAGCGAAGATCTGAGAGAGCGCGTCGTCGTCGGCTCCGTACGGAAGATTACCAACGTAAAGTTTTTTACCCATGTTCAATTGCCTCCTTAAGGCTTTGAAGTCGCCGGCCAGGACAAGAGAAACATTCTCGAAGGCCCGAAGATCCAGCACTTATAACGCCGCGACCGTAGCACTGATAGGGCCGGATTCATAGCCTTGAATTGATTGACGCATTGTGTTATAAGATCGCGCACCTACTGGAGGATTCGCAAATGCCGAAACTTCGCCTGAGCGTCCTGCTCGCCGTTTGCCTGCTCACCCCGCTCGCCTCCCAGGCCGGCGGACTCTGCAGCGCCTTCAACTACAAGAGCGCCACGCTCGAGGGCGCCGTCGACGCCTGCGTGGCCGGCACCGGCTTTTTGCGCGCGTCCTGCTCGCAGCACGTCACCTGCTCGCCGGACATGCCGGTCTGCACCGCCTTCGGCTACAGCGGCTCGTACGTCGAGAGCGCGGTCAACGAGTGCATGGATGGCGCGGGCTTCTCGTGGGCCTCCTGCGCCCAGGCCGTGAGCTGCAGGAACGCGCAGATCTGCACGGCCTTCGGCTACAGCGGCACGACCCCCGAGGGCGCCGCCGACGCGTGCGTCGCCGGCACCGGCTTCTTGCGCGCCTCCTGCGTCGACAACGTCAGCTGCAACTGATCACGGCGCCGTTTGCCGACGTTCCACCGATATGTTAACTCTGGGGCTCGTCGCCACGAGTGGTCCCATAGTTAAATGGATATAACGGAGCTTTCCTAAAGCTTTGTTGCAGGTTCGATTCCTGCTGGGACCACCATTCTCAGTGCTTCCCGCCGGCCCCTGCCTAGGACTTGCCGAGAACCTCATCGCGGAACGCGACCAGCCGGGCACGGATCCCGTCGCGCGCCTCGCGAAACCGCGCCAGCTGCTCCTCGTCGCTGCCGCCCTTGCCCGCCGGGTCCGGAAACGGCCAGTGGAGCTTTTTCGCTTTCGAGAGCACGACCGGGCAAACCTCCTCGGCGCAAAGCGTGATGACGTAATCGAGCCGGGCGACGAACGTCGAATCGAGCTCGTCGACTGATTTCGAGCGGTGCCTCGAGATGTCGATGCCGCTCTCGGCCAGCGCCGCCACCGCCAGCGGGTTGAGCGTCGAAGGCTTCGAGCCGGCGCTTTCGACGTGCGCGCTCGGGCCGAACGCGTGGCGGGCAAGCCCCTCGGCGAGCTGGCTTCGAGCGGAGTTGGCGACGCACATGAACAGGATATTCATTCTAGCAGCATCCTTTCGGGTCCTTGTCGGCCGGCCCGCAGCGAATCGCCTCGTAGAGAAGGGCCGCAGACACCGCTCCGACGATCGGGCCGACGAGATAGATCCAGACGACGTCGAGCCGTCCCTGAAAAAGCGCGGGCGCAAGCGAGCGCGCCGGGTTCATCGACGCCCCGCTGACCGGCCCGCCGAGAAACGCGCAGAACAGGACGGTGGCGCCGATGGCCGCGCCGGCCATCGTGCCTTCGGCCCGGGTGTCGGTGGCCACGGCGATGATGACGAACATCAGAAAAAA
>JACQAX010000364.1 GCA_016194795.1 Deltaproteobacteria bacterium
GGCGCGGGGGGCGTGCTGCTGTTGCGCGCCATCCAGCGCGCGCAGGCCAAGTTCGTCGACGAAACCGAGCGCATGAACCGCCTCGAGTTCGCGCCGGCGCAGCACGACGTCTTCTTCCGCGACGTGAGCGCGTCGCTCGAGGGGCTCGAGCGCGCCAAGTCGGCCGTGCGGGCGATGGGAAAGTACGTGCCGATGGATCTCGTGCGTCGCCTTTACCTCGCCAAGAGCGAGCCCGTGCTCGGCGGTGAGATGGTCGACGTGTCGATCATGTTCACCGACATCAAGGGGTTCACCACGATTTCCGAACAGCTTTCCCCGAACGAGCTGGCGGGCGCGCTCGGACGTTATCTCGAGGTGATGGCGCGGATCATCCAGGACGAGTGCCAGGGCACGATCGACAAGTACATCGGCGACGCGATCATGACGATCTGGAACGCGCCCTCGCCGGTGGCGCAGCATGCGACGATGGCCTGCCGGGCCGCGCTCAAGTGCCTGGCGGCGGGAGAGCGGCTCTCGACCTCGCCCGAATGGCGCGGCATCCCGCCGTTCGTGACGCGTTTTGGCCTGCACCGCGACCGTGCGATGGTGGGACACTACGGCTCGCCCAACCGCATGAACTACACGGCTATCGGCGACGGCGTGAACCTCGCGTCGCGTCTCGAGGGGCTCAACAAGCAGTACGGCACCTCGATCATGGCGAGCGAGACGATTCGCGAGGCGGCCGGTGGCGAGTTCGCCTTCCGCCTGCTCGACGTCGTCGCGGTCAAGGGCAAGAGCCAGGGAGTGAAGGTTTACGAGCTCGTGGGGTTCAGCTCGGAGCTCACGACCGGGCGCCGGGAGTCGATCGCGGCCTACGAGCGCGCGTTTGACCTCTACCGCAGCCGCGACTTCAAGGCGGCGCTGGCGATCTTCGAGTCGCTGCGCGACGACGAGCCGAGCCGGGTGCTCGCCGAACGCTGCCGCACGCTTCTCGCGACGCCGCCCCAGCACGGCTGGAGCGGCGTCTTCGAGTCTACGGAGAAGTAGCGCAGGCTTCCTCGACCAGCGCCAGCAACCGTTTCTCGTCGAATGGGCTCTCGAGCCCGGCGGTCACGACGACGGGCACCTTCGCCTTCGCGAAAAACTCCTTGAGCCCGACCGAAGCCTCGTCGATCAGGATCGCCTTCGGCTGGCCGAGCGTCAGCAGCCAGCGTCGGCCCTCGGTGCCGTCGTCGACCGTGAAGACCCGGTAGCCGGCAGCTCGCAGAATTTCTTTTAGCGCAGAGCGTCGCGCTTCGTCCTCGTCGATGACGAGGATGTTTCCACCATTCGTAGGCATTTCACCCTCTGAATTCGTTGAAATTCGGACACACTGCTCCCTTGGACGGAAGTCAGGCGTTGGGCGGGCGGTCGGGGCAACGAGAGCGCTGGATCGTGAGCCGGAGCCCCGGGGGTGGCAGTCGCTCGGACCGGAAGGTGGGCGGGAGCGGCGTGAGGTCGCGCGCTGCCAGCGCGGCATGGGTGCGCACGCCTCGCAGGTAGCTTACGCGCGAGCGCCGCGGGGTTTCGGTGCCAGCGGCGACGGTGGGACGGTGGTCCCTCCGGGCGGGCTGCAGCTGCTGGTGCGTCTGCGCTCCCGTCGGCAGCCACGTGCAGTTGCGCACGAAGTTTGACGACGAGTGGACGATCTCGGTGGTCACCGCGAGGAGGATGATAAAGGAAAGAACGCGAAACATTAGGGCTCCTTTATACCTTGTTTTGCGTCAACAATTGTAGCGTACTCGTTAAACGATGCAACCGCTCGACCCGCGTCTGCGTGGCGCCCTCATCTTCGGAGCCCTGGCCGCCTGTCTCGTGCTCGAGCGGCTCGCCCCTTTGCGCAAGCGCAAGCAGCCCCAACTCAAGCGGATGGCGATCAACGCCGGGTTGGCGGCCAGCGCCTCGGCGCTCGTGCGCTTCGCGTGGGCGCCCCTCGTGGCCTTCGTCGCGACCGAGACGGCGG
The DNA here is from genome assembly GCA_016194795.1 of Deltaproteobacteria bacterium. Classification (GTDB taxonomy): domain Bacteria; phylum Bdellovibrionota; class UBA1018; order UBA1018; family UBA923; genus JACQAX01. The sequence continues at coordinate 1,982 of JACQAX010000364.1, forward strand.
CGCGGGGCTGGGGGATCTTGCCGCGTCTGGGGCTTTCTCGGGCCGCGGCCTTCCCGCTGGGCTTTCTCGCGCTCGACTACACCTTATATGCCTGGCACTGGCTCAACCATCGGGTCGCGTTCTTCTGGCGTTTCCACAACGTCCACCACGTCGATCTCGACCTCGACGCGACGACGGCGCTGCGTTTTCATTTCGGCGAGCTCACCTTATCGGCCGTGTATCGCTCTTTTCAGATCATCCTGATCGGAGTCGATCTGCCGCTGCTCGTGCTCTTCGAGACGCTCATCACGGCGTCGGCGGTCTGCCACCACTCGAACCTGCGCCTGCCCCCGTGGCTCGACCGCGCGCTGAGCTTCGTCGTCGTGACGCCGCGGATGCACGGCGTGCACCACTCCCAGGTGCAGAACGAGACCGACTCGAACTACACGGCGCTCTTTACAATTTGGGATCGGCTGCACGGGACGCTCCGCCTGCGGGTGCCCCAGGAAAAAATCGTCATCGGCGTGCCGGCGTATCCGAAAGCGGCCGACGTCACGCTCTGGAAGAGCCTCTGGCTTCCGTTTCGAAAACAGCGCGCCTGGGGCGGCCCGCGTACGCGCGCGGGCTAGCGCTTGCGCACGAGGAGCCAGCCGCGCGGCAGGCGATAGGCGGGGTTCTGGAACGCCATCGCGTCGAAGAGCGCATCGAGCGTGGCCCAGTAGGCCTCCTTCACGTCCGCGTCGACGTCGGCGATGAGTGCCCGGCGGTTGGCGCGATCGTAGGCCGCGACGGGGGAGTAATGCGGGTTGCCCTGAGGGTGCTCGTTCCGGTCGAGCAAGGGATCCTGCGCGAAGTTGGCGATGAGGGCGAGGTTCGGCTGCGTCGTGGCAAGCAGGAGATGGCGCTCGAGCAGCGTCTTGTTCTCGGGGAAGGCGCGATGCGAGCTGATCTCGGCGCGCTCGCCGAGCGTGAGCTCGAGGGCGGTCGCCGCCTCGTGCAGCGCCATCCCGCGCGAGGGGAGCTCCTCGACGCGCAGCCAACGCGCGTGAGCGCCGTCCCACCAGCTCGTCTCCGGAATCTCGCCCAGCCCGAGCGCGGCGGCGACGAGCGAGAACGAGGCGGGCCCGCAGCTGCAGTCGGATTTCTGGCGGGTCGGCCGGTTGTAGACGTCGAGGATTCGAGGGGCGCCCATTTCCCGATTCTAGCAAGTTTCGCGCGGGACGGGTAGAATCGCGGGCATGGTGCTCACGTCGCTTCTCGTTACGCTGGCGTTCGCCGCGCATCCGCATCCTAAAGGCTTGAAGAAGAAGACCGTGGAGGTTCCGCTCGTCGAGTCGGTCTTTCGCGCGAGCGCGGCGCCGGTCTCCAGGCGAGCGAAGATCTTCCTCGTGGCGGGCAGCTCGCTCGCGGCGAGCTTCGCGCGCGAGATCATCGACCAGAAGGCGCTTTGGCTCGGAGCGGGGTTTCACGAGGACGAGATCGAATGCTACTACGTCGTGCCGCTTCAGGAAGATTTCAACGGCGACCCCAAGCTCTTCCGCGAGCTCGCCGCGGCCGTCGCCGGCTGCCATCCGGCGAACGCGAAGCTTCTGCGCCAGCATCTGCGCGAGACGGCCGCGCGCAAGCCGCCTTTTCTCTATCTCTACGTCACCTCGCACGGCGACAAGCCGTCGCCCCAGACGCTGGCCGAGGCGCGCAAGACCGACGACGACTACTGGGCGCTCACGCGCGAGAGCCGCTATCCGGTGCTCGACCAGTACACCATGCTCGTCGAGGGCCTGCCCGACGGCACCGCGACGGGCGCCGAGATCTTCGGCGCCTATCGCGGCGGCATGGACCCGGCCGATCTCTATCTCACGCCACGTTACCTGCGCGAGGCGCTCGCGGCGGGCTTCGAGAAGGTGCCGAAGTTCGTCGTGCTCCAGGGCTGCTTCAGCGGCGGCTTCGTCGAGGAGGAGGAAGACCACTATCGCGCCGATCTCCTGACCCGCCTTCCCGAGCTCACCGTGCTGACCGCCGCGCGCCACGATCGCTCGAGCTTCGGCTGCGAGCCCGGGAGCCGCACGACCTTTTACGGCGGCGCTTACAATGAAGCGCTCGCGCGCTTCATCCGGCCCGACCCGCGCGCGATCGACTGGCGCAAGCTCCACGAGACCGTCGCCGCGCACGTCGTCGCGCTCGAGAAGCGCGAGAAGGCGAAGCCGCCCTCGTTGCCGCAGTTCTTTACTTCAGCACCACCGTCTCCAGCACGATCAGAATGATCCCGATGATCGAGCCGCCGGCGATCACGCCGGCGCAGACCGCCTCGCGGTTCTCGACGAAGATGCGCTGAAGCGATTTTTTCTGGAGCTTCTTCTCGAGCACCCAGAAGAGGATCGCGCCCCCGCCCATTGCGAGCGAGTCGGTGAACCGCAGCACGAACGCGAGCCCCAGCCCGACGCCCGAGATCGGAAAGCGGCCCTTCTGGAGCTTGTTGACGATCTCGAAGACGATCCCGAGCGTCGCGCCCACGACGACCGCGATCCTGGCCGACACGTGCAGGAAGCCCAGGCCCTTGGTGAGCGCCTCGGCCACGGCCTTCCAGATGATGACGGCCGGCATCGGCAGCTTCTCGGAGGTGAGCAGCGACAGATCGCCGTGGAAGATGACGTAGAAGACCGGCACGGCGACGGCGGCGCCCGCGAAGATGCCGAGCACGTGGCCCACGGCCTGGTGGCGCGGCTTGCCGCCGAGCATGTAGCCGGGCTTGATGTCCATGAGCA
>JACQAX010000365.1 GCA_016194795.1 Deltaproteobacteria bacterium
GACACCGCGGCCGTCTCGCCGAAAGTGTCGATCGAGCGGGTCGGCCTCGGCGTCTTCGGCGGGCAGCCCACCGGCGGCAGCGCGAAGCTCTGGATCGCGTCCAACCGGGCCGTTCAAGCGGCGGCGGGCTATCTTTTCGATAGCTACGTGGTCGTGAGCACCGACTATCTTTTCCACTACGGCGCAAGCGCCGACGTGACCCCGTATTTCGGCGTGGGCATGGCCGGATTCATCCCGGTGAAATCGGGACGCGCCGACAAGTCGATCTTCAACTTCTTCGACGATCGCGACCTGAGCGCCGGCTGGGGCGTGCGCGTGCCGTTCGGCGTCGAATGGCTCACGGCCGAGCGCAGGCTGGGCGTGACCGTCGAGGTCGCGCCGGGAATGGGGCTGCTGCCGCGGGCGTTCGGCTCGCTCCAAGGTGGCGCGGCCATACGCTGGTATCTCGACTGAAGCCTGAGAAGGAGCCATGAGCCTTCGCGCACGACTTTCGGCAGCGGTGGCCTGCATCACCTTGAGCGTGCTGCTCTCGCGCGCCACCGTCTCCGTCGCCGGAGAGCTCGCGACGAACACGAAGCTGATCCCGCTGCCGATCTATGCAACGCTTCCCAACGAGGGCGATACCTTCGGCTTCATGCCCGTTTTTCTGACGGTCGAGAACGTCTCGGGACGCACGCGTTCGATCGTCGCGCCCAGCCTCTCGTGGAACCGCATCATCCGGTTCACCCACACCTTTCGGTTTTACTACTACCCAAGCGACGATGAGACGATCAACCTCATCCCCAGCTTCAGCACGAACGTGAACCGCGGCCTCACGTTCGAGTATTTTCGAGCGCCGCGCACGGCCCCGGCCGTGACGATCGACGGCACCCTGCACGCCCGACGCAGCATCTTTTATCGTTTCTTCGGTCTCGGGCCCGAGAGCAAAGCGGGCGACGAGACGAGCTACACCCGCGTGGGCGGGGATCTCGGCGGGCGGCTCGGCTACAACCTCCTGCCGACGCTCAACGTCGGCGTGCTCGCGACGCTCGAGCGTGATCTCGTCGAGCGCCGCGCCGTCGACTTTCTGCCGCTGACGAACGACCATTTTCCCGGAGCTCCGGGTCTCGGCGGCGCCACGACGCTGTTCACCGGCGCGAGCCTGCGCTTGGACACCCGGCCCAAGCGGCAGTATTCTTCGGACGGCTTGGCGAGCGAGGCGCAAGCCGGCATCGTGCAGGGTTTTTCCGGCGCGCCGGCTTTCGGCAGATTCTCGTGGGAGGGAAAGGCGCTGTTCGCCGAAAACTCGCTCATGAGCGGCGGAGCACGCGCCTTTTGGGGCTACAGCGGCGGTCGGAACATTCCTTTTTATCTGCAAAGCTCGCTTGGCGGATCGTACTTCCTACGAGGGTTCACCGAAGACCGTTTCATCGACAAAGGGGCGTGGGAGCTCGAGCTCGAGCAACGCATCAAGGTCTTCAAAACCACGATCTACGGCGTGCTCACCGACTGGCGCATCGACCCGTTTATCGCGGTGGGGCAGGTCTACAGCCGGGCCGGCGACATGTTTCGCCACGTGCGCGTCACCGGTGGCCTCGGCTTCCGGGCCTTCGTGCACCCCAACGTACTGGGACGAGTGGACACCGCCGTCGGCGGCGAGGGCGTCAAAGTGTACGTTGAGCTGGGCTATCCCTTTTGAGCGCGACCGGCTGCAGCTTCACCAACGCGAGGCTCACCCACCAGAGCGGCGACTCGAGCGAGAGCGGAAGAGGGCGCCTTCGCCGCCGAAACTCGCTCTCGAGCCGCGCCAGCGTATCGAGCGCCAGGGCGCGATCGAGCCCGGCGAGCCTGGTCTTTTCGACGGCGTGCCGCGTACCGAGAACGAGCCCCACCTCGCGCACGACGGCGTCGCTCAGCAGCCGCCGCCTTGAGCGCAGCTCGCGGACCGACGGCTCGCGCTCGTCCCCGCGGAGGCGGTCCAGCGAATCGAGCGCGCGCGCGAGCGGCTCGAGGGCCAACGCGTGGTCGAGGTTTCTGAGCGACGCCCCGACGAGCTTCGTTACCGGCAGCGCCAAGAGCCGTTCCAGCGGCTCGTCGACAAGGTCCGGCGGCTCCGCGACGCTGGCGGCGGGGCGACGGTCGTCCGCCCCACTGCCGGGCGCGCGCACATAAAACGTGACCCAGGGAAGCGACGGCTCGCGACGTGCGCGATAGTTCCGCTTCAGCTCGCTGGCGAGCCACGCGCGCGAGTCGACCGGAACGTTGAACCCGCAGTCGCCGCGCTCGTGCAGGTCGATGAAGAGCTTCGGCGGATTTTTCCGGAACTCGGCTTCGAAGAGCCGGCTGGTTTCCGGCGTGGCATATGGCGGAGCCGCGAGCCGGGCCGTGACGAAACGAGTGCTGAAGCCGCGGCCGGACGCCGCCAGCGGAAGCGCGTTTCCTCCCCAGACGAAGATGCTTTCGTCTTTCGAGGTGAGCTCGCGCACGACGCGCCCCACCTTCGCGTAGTAGCTCAGATCGGTGCCCCAGAACGCCCCCAGCGTCGGGTTGGCCGCGACGAGGCAAACCACCGCGTAGCCTGCGCCAAGCCAAAGACGGCCCCGCGCCGCCCCACTCTGTGCATAGAGCACGCAGAGCGGCGGAGCGAGAAAGAGGAAGTAGTGGAAGAAGAGCGCCTTGCCCGCCAGCACCGCTCCGCACCCCGCCGCCAGCCACAGCCCCAGGAGCCATGCTCCCGCCGGATCGGTTCGCGAGCGCAGAAAGCGCACGGACAGCACGACCGGCCACAGACCGACGCAGAAAACGGCGGCGTTGCAGAGCCCCTCGCGCCACTCGTTGAAGAGCGAGGCCCGGACTTTCGTGAGATGCACGGCCGGATAGGTGAACGACCAGTAAAAGAGCTGTCGCGGCCCCGTGAGCCAGACGCCGACGGCGACGACCGCCAGCGCCGATGCCCAAAATAGAAAAAGTCCGGAGAACGGGGTTTTCCGCGTGCGTCGGAGCACGAGCTGCGCGCCCAGGCTGAAGACCGCGAAAAACAGCGCGGTCTGCTTGAAAAGCAAACAGAGCCCGAGCGCGACTCCGGCCGACACGAGCCGTCCGGCGGACGGCCTGGGCGAGGTCGTCAGCATGCGCAGCCACGTCAGAGCCACCCAGACCAGCAGGGGCAGCATCAATCCTTCCGACGTCGTCGCCAGCATCTTGGGGCTAGGCAACGCGGTCACCACGAGCGCGGCGCTCGCGCCGATCCAGCCACGGCGGCTCAGGCCGAAGAGGCTCCTCGAAGGCTCGCCGTCGCCGCGCGCCCGCGCCACGAGCTCGGCACATCGCCCGATGCCCATTGCCGAAAGCACGACCACGACAAGCTGCGCGACACGCGCCGGCCTCGGATCGAGCTTGGCGCCGCCGAGCAGCGAGACGACGTGATAGAACCAGGCGGTGCCGGGAGGTTTATTGTCGAGCGCGGTCGAGTAAAATCTCGAAAAACCCCGCATCGCAGCACCGGACGCGGCAAACCAGGCCTCGTCATCGTCGATCACGAGCGGAAGCAGGCTCAGCGCGCGTAGCAGCAGCGCCAGCACGAAAACCGCGAGCACCAGGCTTGTCCCGTCGTTTCTTGCTCTCAACCCGGAAGGCATCGGGCGCCGAGATGCGAATCCAATGCCTCTTTTCTCCGCTTCACCATCTCTCCATTCCCCGGTGCCCGGCAGCGGCGCGAACCCGACAAAATAAAAAGTGTAACCAACTGATATTTCAAGATATCCTGACGCTAGATGCGTATCGTCGACCCCCTCATCGTCGCGCTACTCGGGGCGATCGGAATTCTCGTGGTAACGGGCGGGTTCCACTACTCCTCGCCGGCCGCCAAGCTCGAGCTTTCACAAGTCGACGCGTTCGCCTGGGCGCTGCTCGCGCTCATCGTGCTTCGGCGCGTGCTCTGGAAAAAATGGCTGCCCAAATCCGTCGAGCGCGTCGCCGACGAGGTGCTCGCCTTCTTTTCGCGCAACGCGCGTTTCCCGCTGACCGCCGCGATCGCCCTCTACGTCGTGCTGCAGACCTGGAACTCGGCCTGGCGCTACGACTCGTTCCACGCCACCGCGTTCGACCTGAGCTTCGTCGAGCAGGCGCTCTGGTCGACCACTCGCTTCGGCTTTCTGCATTCGACGCTCTCCAAGGGCCAGACCTACCTCGGCGAGCATTTCTCGCCGGCGCTGGGCGCGATCGCCCTTCTCTACCGGGCGTTCGACTCGATCACGTTTCTTTTTTTCCTCCAGAGCCTGATCCTCGCCTCGGGCGCCTGGCTCGTGTACGCGCTCGCCCGCGAGAAAAAGCTGCCGCGCCCGATCGCGGCGCTCACGGGGCTCGCCTTCCTCTCCTACCAGCCGCTCCGGCTGGCCAACAACTTCGACTTCCGCGAAGACAACCTTTTCGTTCCCGTGTTTCTCGGCATGCTGCTCGCGCTCGAGAAAAGAAAATGGAAAACGTTCTGGCTGCTCTGCGCGGCGAGCTGGACGATCAAGGAGAACGCGGCGATCTTCACCTGCCTCACGGGCCTCTGGGTCGCCGGCGAGGCGCAGCTCAGGCGCCAGCCGAAAGCGGCGCGCGAGCGCGCGAGCGCCACGCTCCACGGCGCGACGCTCGCCGCGCTCTCGCTCGTCGTCTTCGCCGTCGTCAACACGAAGATCACGCCGCTGTTCGTCGGCCAGGGCGCCGGAGCGCAGACGATGCTCCGCCGCCGCATGCCCCATTTCGGCGAGACGAACGGCGAGATCCTCAAATTCATGCTCCTGCATCCGATCCAGACGTTCCTGGTCCTCGCCGAGCCGCTCTTCCAGCTCAAGGCCGTGAAGTACTTCCTCGACGTCACGCTGCCTTTTCTGGCCTTCGTGCCCGCCGCCCCGCTCGTCGCGCCGATCGTCGTCGCGGGCATGGTGATGAACCTGCTCGTGAATCTGCCCACGATCGGCTTCCACTACGAGTGCGTGATCATCCCCTTCCTTTTCTACATCCTCGTCGCCGGCCTCGCGCGCCTGCAGCGCGTGAAAAAACTCTCCGGCGCCGCCATACCGACGCTCGTCGCGATCTCGTTCCTGCTCTCGTACGGTCGCAGCCCCGTCGAGTCGATCCGCCACCACGCGCCCACCGAACGCGACCGCTTCGTCGAGAGCGAGCTCGAGAAAATCCCGCCCGAGGCGTCGATCGCGACCCAGGCCGTGCTGCACCCGCACCTCACGCACCGACGCGACGCTTATCTGTATTCGCCCGCGCTTCCCCCGGCCGACTACGTCGTCTTCGACCTCGATCCGTCGCGCAGCCGCTACGGCACGCCCCAGCTCGACGAGGCCGCCGCCCGCATCGACGCGAAAACCTACGACCTCGTGCTCGACCGCGAGAGCCTCAAAATCTGGAAGAGAAAATAGAAGGGCCGGTTCTCCGTTTTGGAAAACCGGCCCGTATGACTCGTCTGGGATTGTAAGCCGGGTTCTGTCCTAGCTCGCTTGCGCGAACCGGGATGGCCATTCCTCTGGGCCCGCCGTTACCGACGGGCTCTAGCGATCTTACCCGAAAACGCGTTGCTCTTTTGACGGAGCAACTGGGCGGGGCAGCCTCGTTACGTTTCCCTATTTGATCTTGCACCTGATGGGGTTTGCCATGCGGTCTTCGTCGCCGAAGACCCGGTGGGCTCTTACCCCACCGTTTCACCCTTACCGCTCTCTTGCGAGAACGGCGGTATATTCTCTGTTGCACTGTCCGTCACCATGCCGTCACCAGCCTGGTGCCTGGCCGTTAGCCAGCATCACGCCCCGCGGAGCCCGGACTTTCCTCCAATGGCGTAAAGCCATCGGCGACCATCCATCCTAGCGAGAGGCGCGACCATAGCACATTCCGGGGAAAGTTTCAGCCGTTCGCCGTGGCTTCGGGCGTGTTGGTGCGAACCGCGTCTTTATAGACGAGGATGCGACGGCAGCTCGGGCAGGTGAACAGCTCGGTTCCGCGCTGGAGCTCGTTGTAAATCTGCGGCGGAATCCGCATGTTGCAGCCTTTGCACGAGCCACCCGTGGCGTTCGCGAGGCCCAGGCCGCTGCGATTCAGGCGGGTCTTCTCGTAGGCGGCGAGGTAGCGCTTGTCGATGCCGTCGGCCGCCGAAACGCGCAGGCCTTGGAGGCGCTTGAGCTCGTTTTCGAGGCCGCCGCTTTCGCTGGCGATCTTGTTCGATTCGGAGTCGAGCTTCGTCTTGGCTTCGGTCAACACGGCTTCGATGGCGCCGAGCTCTTTCTGCTGCTTGGCGAGCTCTTCGCCGACCTTGTTGGCGTTGTCCTGGATGGTGGCGCTGTTTTTCTTGAGGCTCTCGAGCTCCTTCTGGATCGCCTGGAACTCCTGGTTCGTCTTGATCTGCTCGGATTTCTCCTGCGAGCGCTTGGCGCGCTCCTCGTTCAGCTCGAGAGCGCCGAGCTGCTGGCGCTTGTTCTTCTCGAGCTCATCGACGACCTTTTTCTTTTCTTCGAACTTTGCGGTGCTTGCCTTGATCGACGCTTCGTACTCGGCGAGTCGCTTCGGGAACTCGGCCTTTTTCGCGAGGATCGCGTTGATCTGGAGATCAATTTCCTGGACCTGCTCAAGCTTGCGCAACACTTCTTGCAAAGAATGCCTCCTCAGAAATTTTCGTGAACCGTCTCAAAAATTTTTTTTACCGGCGCCGCGGCCTCGCTCTCGCACCACCCGGCGACGGTCTCGACGAAGAACCGTTCCGAATAGCCGTGCCCCAGCAGCACCAACGTCAGTCCTTTTTGCCGGGCTTCGAGCATCTGATGGTATCCCACTTCGCCGCAGAGGTAGACGTCTACTCCCTTGGCGCAAGCGGCTCCCACGAATGACGAGCCCGAACCCGGCGAGAAGGCCAGGCGGCCGACCTTCATGTCGGGTTTCGACATGCCCGGGCCGGCGACGGTGACTGAGCGTAACTGGAAGGTTTCTTTAACATTATCGAGTACTTTATCAAAGGCTAAATGACCGGTCGGACGCCCGCCTGGCTCTCCGACGAAGCCGTAGCCGAGCGCTCGCGAAGGCTGCGCTAACTCTAAAACATCATAGGCCATTTCTTCGTACGGGTGCGCCGCGCGCGCGGCGGCGATCACGTCGGCCAAACTCTTCCACGCAAAGACCACCTCGAGCTTCCGCTCGCGCACGCGCTCGAGGCGCCCTGCTTTGCCGGTTTTGGGACTGGCCGCTTCTCCGCCGAAAAAAGTTCCCTCACCCTCCGTCGAGAACGAGCACTGCGTGTATTCTCCGATGCGGCCCGCGCCCGCGCGGCAGACCGCCTCGCGCACGACGTCGAGCTTGTCCTCGGGAACGAAGGTGACGAACTTGCCCAGACGCGCCGAGCGCGGGAGCGCCGAGCCGCCGCGCGGCGCGAGGAAGTCCTTGAACGGAAACCCCAGGGTCGCCGAGAGCTCGCGTGAAAGCGGCTCCGAAGAGAGATCGAAGTTGGTGTGGAGGGCGACGACGCCGATCCCGCGACGAAGCGCTTCGTAGAGGTAGGGCGAGGACGAGCGCGTGACCTTCGAGACCGGCTTGAAGATCGGCGGGTGGTGGCAGACGATCGCGTTCGCGCCGGCTTTTTCGGCCGCGGCGAGCGCCTCCGGACCGAGATTCACGGTGACGACCACGCCTTTGAGCTCGTCGGCCGCGTCGCCGGCGAGGAAGCCGACGTTATCCCACTCCTCGGCGAGGTCGAACGGGGCCCGGCGCCCGAGCGCGCCGACGAGATCGCCGATCGAGGTGCGCGTCCCCTTCTTCTTCGTCATTTCGAGGTCTGCACTCGCAGGTAACGGGCGAACATGCCGACGAACATGTTGTCGAGGTAAACGGGGTTCCTCACCCACGGCTGGAAGAGCTGGTTGCCCACGCGATGGACCATTGGGACGTAGGCCATGTCCTCGTCCATCAGCTCCTGGATCCGGTGGATTTTCGCGAGGCGCACCGGTCCGTTGTCGAGCGCTCCGACCTCGTCGACGAGCTTATCGACCTCGGCGTTGCGGTAGCTCGCGAAGTTGTCCCCCGGAGCCGCATAGCGCGAGTGGATGAGGTTGGCCGCGTCGTCGAAATCCGGCACTCCCGACGCGAAACCCATCCCCATGATCTGGAAGTTCTTCGTGCGGCCCCGCTTCTCGAACTCGGGCCAGGTCATCGGATCGGCCTTGAGCGTGATGCCGACCTCTTTGAGCTGGCGCGAGAGGAGCTCGTCGAACTGGCGCGCGACCGTGTCATTGTTCGTCGGCATCTGAAGCGGCGGCAGCCCTTTGCCCTCAGGGTAGCCGGCCTTCGCAAGCAGCTCCTTGGCCTTCGCGACGTCGCGGTCGGCCCACTTCGACTTGAACTTCGGATCGTAGCCGTACTGGATCGGGTCGAGGAGCGACTGAGCCTGGATCGCCTGTCCCGCGTACTGCACAGCGATGACCTCGGCGCGATTGATCGCCAGCGCGAAGGCGTGGCGCAGGTCCTTGCTCTTGCCCCAGATCGGATCGTCCATGTTGAAAAACTGAGTCGTCACGTCGCCGCGGGCCTGGCTGAAATGCTTCACGCCGAGCTTGGAGATCTCGGGCGAAAGCTTGCCGCCCGGAAGAGCCACCCCGATATTGTCCTTCGGTATGCCGAGATACTCGAAGTCGCCGGCCAGGAACTTCAGCCACTGCGGCTGCTTTTCCTCGAGCACCTCCATGACCACCTTGTCGACCAGCGGGAGCTGCTTGCCCGCGTCGTCGAGCATCCCGGCTTCCTTGTCGCCCGGGTTTCCCTCGGTGGGATACGCGACCGTGTGGTAATCCGGGTTGCGCACGCCCACCACCTTCGAGCTCAGATCGGCCTGGACGATGTGAAACGGACCCGTGCCCACGGGATGGCGCGGGAACTCGTCGCCGAGCGCCGCGACGCATTCCTTCGGAACGATGGCCGTGTGCATGTCGAGGAAGTTGAAGGTGAAGCGCGGCTGGGGCTCGGCAAGCTTGATGACGACCGTGCTCGCGTCGGGCGCGCTGATGCCGACGATCGAGCTTGCCTTTCCGGCATGGAACTCGTCGATGCCGACGATCTTGTGCTCGAGGCTTCCGAACGTCGGCGAAACGATCTTCGTGCCCGAAACGCGCTCGAACATGTAGACGACGTCGGCCGAGCTGAGCTCGCGCCCCTTGCCATTGGTCGCTTTGAAGCAAGCATCGTCCTGGAAGCGGATCCCTTTCTTGAGCTTAATCGTCATCGTCTTGCGGTCTTTGCTGAAGACGGGCAGCGACTCGGCGAGCGCCGGGATCACCTCGAGCGGCCGCTTGAGGTAATGGTAGGTGTAGAGCGTCTCGTACACGAGCGACTGCACCTGGTTGCTGTAGACGTCGCTCGTGACGTGCGGGTCGAAGCTTCTTACCTTCTGATCGAGCGCCATGCGCAGGACGTTTTCTTTCGGCGGGCCGCTTCGATGCGATTTGGTGCAGGCGGCGGACAGGAAAGCAAAGCCCAACACGACGAGGGGCAGGACGGCGGCGCGCATTTTCGTCATTTTTTTAGGGTAGGCCAAGGCCTCGGGAGCGTCAAAAGGATACGGTTTTTCAGCACCCCGTCCTGCAAATCACGCCGATCGCGCGAATCGACGCGTCATGAAATCAGAAGTAATAACGGTATCTTGCACTATATTGCCATCCACCCCTCAAAGTCGCCTGGCGTATCGGATAAAATAAGAAGGCATCTCACCTTCCACAAGGAGTATCGATCATGAGGGGTTTCAGGGCAAATCGAGCCAACCAGAATTCCAAGGCCGCCCGCTTCGGCCACCGCAGCGACGGCTTTCAGCCGAAGGTCATCGAAGGCGGCCACGACAGCGACAGCGCGCACCATCCGCAGCAGCCGCAGAAACAGCTTCCTCAATGGCTCCGCATGCCCGCCGAACCCGCCAGATCATCGATGATCAAGACGGTGGCGAAGCCCGTCGCAAAAGCCCCGGCCGTCGTCGAGCGCAAGCTGAAGCTCGTCGAGCCGCTTCCGGCGCAAAAGACGAAAACCGCGAAGACGGCAAAGACCGCCGCGCCTCGCGCGAAGAAAACCACCACGGGAAAGACGAGCAAGAAACGCGTCGTCGCCTGAACGGCGTCAGCGCCTGACGTAAACGAAAAAACCGTCGTTGAAGCCCGGCCAGCGCGGGATGGGAATCTCTTTTTCCAGGCGATAGCGCGAATCGAGCGCTTCGTGAAAAGAGTCGTCGGCCGTGCGTCCGCGCAGCTCGCCCACGTAGAAAACGCGCGATCCACCGTGTCCCGCGAGCGCCTCGGCGGCCATCGTGCTCTCGTATGGGGGCCAGACCATCAGCAAAGCGGCGTCACCGTGCTCCCGCGCCCGCTCGGGCCCTCCAGCTTTCACGTCGTACCACTTCGGCGCCTGCTCGGGCGCGATGTCGTAGGCGTCGACGCGCGCGCCGGCCAGCGACGCGAGCCACGCCCAGTAACCCGTACCGGCGCCGATCTCGACGATCGACGAGGCGCGCGCGAGCTCGGCCACGGCGTCGGCGCCGGGCACGGCCCACGAGTACGCCCAGACGAGCTTCTTGCGGACCGCGAGACGAAGCTCGTCGCGCTCCCCTCGGAGCGCTTCGAAAAGATCGGCGTAAGGGTTGAGCGGCACGCCTCAGCCCTGAAGCGCGACGATGACGAGCTTGGCCGGGGCCCCGGTCGCGCGAATCCGAAAAGGCCGGTCTTCCGCCAGCGGCTCGTCGAGCTCGACGCGAAGCGTGTCGCCTTCCGAAACCTCGCCCGGCGCGCCCTCGGCCGCGATCTCGAAGCCGCTCTGCGCGGCGTACACGAAGTTCCAGCGGCCCGCCGGCACCCATTCGAAGGTTTCGCCCGGCGCGACCTCCACCACCTCGGTCACGGCTTCGGCCTCGGCCTTGCGCACGAACACGCTGAGGTCGGCGATCGGTCCCGAGATCAGCTCGCAGCGGCTCGGAACGTCGCCGGGAAAATCGTAGGGCGTGAGCCGCTCGAGCTCGACGACCTCGTCGTCGCCGCCCTCCTCGAAGGTGTGCGTGAGGCGCAGCCCCTCCCCCTTCAGCACGACGAGCGTGCGGTCGTGCTGCGGAAAGGCCGAGAACGGCGAGCTTTGCTCGATGCGAGCCGAGCTCAGCCGCCAAAGGAAGTTGCCTCGTTTGAGCTCCGAGCCCTCCGGAAAAATCGCGATCTCGTCGGTGTGCCCGAGCCCGTTCTTCCACGTCGCCCTGCGATAGGCCTGTTTGGAGATGATTTTCATTGAAGGCATGCCTGCAGCTTGACTGATTTAAACCGATTCGTCCAAATAGGAATATATGAAAGGCACCATTTTTCAGCGGCCCCTCGAGTTCCGAGTCGAGATCAACGGCGAGTCGTGGCACCAGGGCGACACCGTGTCCGGCACGCTCACCGTGCGCAACCACGGCAACGAGACGGCGAACCTCGCCGACGTGCGCGTGTATCTCGCGCACGCGGCCCTCGCCAAAGTCCATAAGAAGGATCCCGCCGCCTACAAGATGATCGGCAACGTCGCCTTCGACGCCGCCGCGACGGTTCCCGCCGCCGGCGAGGCCACGCTCGACTGGAGCTTCGCCACCGATCGCAACTGCCCCATCACCGACGGGCGCGCGAGCCTCTTTCTCGTTTACGGCAAAGGCGACGCGCAGCCGCTCCTCGGGCAGCTGGAGCTTCCGATCCATCCGTATCCGCTGATCGGCGAGTTCCTCAAGGCGTTCCAGATCCAGAACCGGTTCGTCCTGAAAGCGCAGAGAGCGAGCAAGGGGCGCGTCGAGCTCAAGCTCAACCCGCCCGACTCGAAGGCGTTCTCGACGCTCGACCACGTGCTCGTCTCGTTCAAGTTCGACGGCGACGCGCTCGAGGTGGATTATTATTTCGAGGTCAAGAACCTCGAGACCGAGAACGCCTCGATCGACATCAAGAAGAAGGCGCGCGAGCTCTCGCAGCGCTTCGAGAAAACCCAGTACACGACGTCGTCAGGACGCGTGAACCACGCGCACATCGAAGCCGCCATCAAAGAGGCGCTCGGCGCGGTCGAAGGCAAGCTGATGTTCTGACCCGCCGGCGGCGCGGATCGGGCTCTACTTCTTTTTCTTCTCCATCGCGGCCTTGAGCTTGTCGCCCAGAGTGCCGAAGCTTCCACCGGCCGCGGCGTCCTGCTTCTCGGAGTAAGCCTTCCAGTCGCCCGCGTCGGTCTCGCCCGGCGGCTGCAGCGAGATGCGGCGCTCGGCCGTGCGCAGCTCGGCCACCTGCACGACGACTTCGTCGTTGATGCGAAGCTTGTCGAACGGGAACTCGGGCTTCTCGACGGCCTTCGACTTCGGCAGCAGGCCGGTCACGCCGTCGTCGAGCTTGATGAACAGGCCATACGCCTCGCGACGCTCGACCTTGCCTTTGACGATCGTGCCGACCGGGAACTTGTGCGCGACGAGCGACCACGGGTCGGTGCCCGCGTCTTTCAACGACAGGCTGATGCGGCGCTTTTCGCGATCGACTTCCTTGATCATGACCGAGACGGTCTCGCCCGGCTTGACGAGCTCATCCGAGCGCATCACGCGCTTGGAGTAGCTCATCTCGGAGAGCGGGATCAGGCCTTCGAGACCGGGCGCGATCTCGACGAACGCGCCGAACTTGGCGCAGTTGGTGACGCGGCCCTCGACCATGCGGCCGGGTTCGAGGTTCACCGGGAAATTATCCCAGGGCTCGGCGCCCGCCTGCTTGATCGACAGCGAGATGCGAAGCCTTCCGCCCTCCTGCGGCTCGATCTTGAGGATCTTGGCCGTGACGTCCTGGCCGACGCGAAGAACTTCCGAGGGGTCGCCGACGCGCGACCACGCGAGCTCGGAGACGTGCGCCAGGCCGTCGAGCCCCGGAGCGATCTCGATGAACGCGCCGAACTTCTCGAGCTTCGTCACGCGGCCGGCGACGATGTCGCCTGGCTTGCGCTCTTCAGTGAAGGCGCCCAGGCTGACCTCGCGCTCCTCGTCGAGAATCTTGCGGCGCGAGACGACGATGTTGCGGCCGCCCTCCTCGAACTTCGTGATCTTGAACTCGTAGCGCTGGCCAAGATAAAGCTCGGGCTGCTCGATGCGCTTGTTGTCCATCTGGCTGATCGGGCAGAACGCGAGCTTGCCTTTGAGCTGCACGCGGAAGCCGCCGTTGCACACTTCGGCGACCTTGCCCTCGACCGAGAGCTCCATGTCGAACGCGTCTTCGAGATCGTTGGCCAGGTTTTTCGAGGTCGGATTGGGCGACACGTGGATTTCGCCGGCGCGCACCTGCGTGACGAAGAGCTTCAGCTTGTCGCCGACCTTGCACGTGATCTTGCCTTCGGCGTCGGCGAGGTCGAGCTTGTGGATGATGCCCTCTTTCGCGCCCAGCGAGACGAACACGTTGTCTTTGCCGATGATGAGGATCTCGCCCTCGACCTTGTCGCCGGGCTGATAGCGCGCCTGACCCTTCTTCTCGGATTCCGCGAACATCCGCGCGAACTCGCCATCGTCAGAGGACTTCTCTTCTTTCCAGTTGCCGTCGTCGTTGAATTCGTTAGCCATACACGCTCAATCCCATAATTTAGTTGGAGATTCCAGAAGTTCGTGTGCCCCGCAACGTGTCCACGCCTCGGTGTCCACAGATATTGGCGAGATCATTGCCTTATTGACGCACCATTGCTACGCAGCCGCGACGATGGAGTTGGTTCGTACGCCGCAGATTTCCGAGCTTGAGCGAGCGTATCTTGGGCAGTCGCGCTCGGATATGGCCCGCTCCGAGCTTCTCGAGAGCCGCTTTGCCCTGCAATGGGCACGTCGACGTCTCGCTCGCCAGACCCGCGGCGAACGTCCGGCGGATCCCGTCCGACATGAAGTCCTGCCTTTGTTGCCGCAGCGCTTTGGCCGCTGGGACTGGCCCAACTGGACCAGGCTGCGCGGCCATTCGGACCATCATTATACGTCGCGCCTCGGGCTTCGCCCCGGCGACCTTCTCTTGGGCGACCAGAGCGAGCTCCTCTCGGGAATCCTGACCTCGTTCACCGACGAGCCGAGCCTGGTTTCGCATGTCGCGATCTTCGTGATGCTCGAGCACGACGGCCGCGAATATCCGGCGGCGCTCGAGTGCTACAAATACGGGGTGCGGGCGGTGCCGCTCGACACGTATCTCTCGCCGGGGTTCACAGAAGACGGGCGTCGCGCCGATGGCGCCCGCCTCGCGAATCGCCGCCGGAATCCGCCGCAATCTGGCCAAGATCGACGTGCCGCTCGACCGGCTGCTCACCCCCACGGACATCGTGCGCGACCCGCGTTTCGCCTGCATCGGGGCGTTCGACCAGTCGAACCTTTCGCTCGACGTGACTCGCAACCTCGTGGCGCGCGAGCTCGCGGCGCTGCTGGCGTCCGAAGAGTTCGATTTCACGCGGCTCCCGCTGCAGTATCGCCTGCGCAGCTGGGGCGTGCGCCAGGTTCGCCGCGACAGCCGGATCGGCCGCCTTTTGCGCCGGACGGCGGGCTTCACCGAGGCCAACTTTCCGAACGGCCCCGACGGGGCGATCGCCCTTTTGCAGCAGCTGCAGCGCTGGGCCGGCGAGATGATCGAGCGCTGCCTGCCGGCGATCGACTCGGCCTTGGCCGAGACGCCGCAGCTGTCGCTGCGCGAGTTTTCGGCACGACCGGCGATCCAGCGCCTGCTGCGCGAGAGCTCGCGCGAGCTCCGCGAGCGCTACTGCGCCTCCGCGGACGACGCGATCGGGCGTCGCGTGGTGCTCGCGATCTTCCTGATCGTGCTGGCCGACATCTCGGGATGGGCGGTGATCCTGCCACTGCTGCCCTATTACGCCGAAAAGTGGGGTGCCACGCCCCGGCAGGTGGGCGCCCTCTTCAGCGTCTACGCGCTCGCGCAGATCGTGGCCAGCCCATTGCTCGGCCGCCTCGCCGACCGCATCGGCCGCAAGTCGGTGCTGCTGCTGAGCCTCGCCGGCTCTTTCCTCAGCTTCGTGTGGCTGGGATTCGCCGGCTCGTACACGTCGATCCTCCTCTCGCGCGCTCTTTCCGGCATCACGGCCGGAAACCTGCCGGTGGCCCAGGCCTCGGTGGCCGACTTCACGAAAGCCTCCGAGCGCACGCGCGCCTTCGGCACCCTGGGCGTCGCATACGGGCTCGGTTTTCTGCTGGGACCGGCGATCTCGTCGGCGCTGATGCGCTTCGGCTACTTCGTCCCGATCATGGCGGCCGCGCTCGTCTCGGCGGTGAGCATCGTTCTCACGCTCGCCTTGCTGCCGGGCACGAGCCCGCCGCGCGCCTCCGAGGAGCCCGCCGTCGTGCCTCGCGCCACGCCGCGAGCCTCGGACTGGAGACTTCCCGCCGCCCTGTTGGGGCTGTTCTTCGTCGCGTTCAACCTTTTTACCTCTGGCTTCGGGCTCTTCGCCGAGCGAAGCTATCGTCCCGGCGGCTTGCCGTTCGGCGCTCAGCAGCTCGGGTGGCTCTATGCCTACGTCGGCGCGGTCGCGATCGTCGTCCAGGCGACGGTCTTCCGCCACGTGCTCGACAGGCTCGGCGAAGCCGGCACGATCGCGGTGGGCTTCGCCGCCGCCATGCTCGGCTTCGGAGCGCTTCCGCTCGTCTCGGAGTGGAAAGGCATCCTGACGATCACGACCGTGGCCGTGTTCGGAGTGGCGCTTTTGCGGCCCACGCTGACCGGCGTCCTGTCCCGATCCGTCTCCTCGAGCCAGCAGGGCCAGGCTCTGGGCCTCTCGCAATCCCTGCAAGGAGTCGCTCAGCTTCTCGCCCCGATGGCGACGGGCGTGCTGATCGGAAGCGGCTACCTTGCCGGCTGGAGCCTCGCCATCGCCGGTTGCCTTGCCATCGGCCTCGTCCTCAATTTCACGTTGGAGAAAAACCATGCTTAAGCTCACCCACGTTCCGCTGCTGCTCTGCCTGCTTCGAATGGCGCTCGGCCCCGTCGTGATCGCCCTCGCGTTCACGGGGCCCCATCCGGCGCTTTTTTTCGCGCTGCTGCTGACGGCGCTGCTTTCCGACATCTTCGACGGGATCATCGCGCGCCGCCTCGGCGTGGCCACGGTGGCGCTGCGAGAGCTGGACAGCCGCGCCGACCTGACCTTCTGGCTGTGCACGACGGTGGCGCTCTACATCGTGTACCCCGAAGTCGTGCGCGCTCATGCGAACGAGATCATCGCGGTGCTCGTTTCCGAGGTGATGATCTACGTCGTGAGCTTCGCCAAGTTCGGCCGGGCCCCGAGCACGCACGCCATGCTCTCGAAGCTGTTCGGCCTGGCGTTGTTGCCTGGCCTTACGATGCTGCTTTGCTTTGGAAGCGCCGGCTTCACCTTCTACCTCATGGTCGCTCTCGGCATTCTCGCCAATACCGAGGTCATCCTGATCCTCCTGATCCTGCCGCAATGGCAAACCGACATCCCCAGCTCTTACCATGCGCTGCGGATTCGCCGGGGCTTGCCCATCCAACGAAACGCGCTCTTTAATTAGTGGGATTTCGCGCGTGACAAAATTAGTCGGCTAATAGATAGAAACGTCTTCAAAGGGGAATCACACATATGAAGAAAATTTCAATCCTGCTGAGCATGGCCGGTCTGCTCACGCTCGCCACGGCCCAGCCGGCGTCGGCCTGGTCGCTTTGGGGTAAGGACGAGAAGGCGCCCGCGCTCGCGAAGCGGCCGTCAGGAAAGAAAGCCGCGACGTCGTCGGCGACGCGCCAGTCCGGCGTCCTCAAAAACACGGCTCCAGCGCGCTCCGAATCGGCGGGCCTCGGCAGCGAAAGCGAATCTTCGGTGCTCGGTAAAGACGAGTTCAGCGCCCAGACCGGCGCCGCGTTCCTGTCCGACTTCACCGGCATGCTCTTCTCTCTCAAGGGCTCGCGTCGCGTGATCAGCGCCCCGCTCTTCGCCGAAGTCGGCGTCAGCACCGCTTTCAGCGGCAAGATGGTCGCCGTGCCGGTCGATGCCGGCGCGCGCTACGACTTCAACGTCCGCGGAGTGCCGCAAGCCAAGGTCTATCCGCACGTTTCGCTCGGGCCTTCGTTCAACACCAAGGGCAGCGTGGTCACGTTCCACCTGTTCACGGGTGCCGGCATGCTGTACCGCTTCGGCCACAACGTCGACGGTCGCCTCGACCTCGGTCTCGTGCTCTTCGGGAGCGCGGCCGGTTTTCAGGCTGCCGCCGGCGTCGCTCTCTGAGCCACGACGGGCTTTTTTTTCCCGTTTTTTCGGTTAAGCTACGCTCATGAGAAACACCTTCATGTTCGTGGCGATCGCATGCGGAGCCTTGTCCTTCATGACCCAAGCCCACGCGGCCATCAAGACCCAGGCCGTGGAATATTCGGCCGGCGGCACGACCATGCAGGGCTTCGTTGCGTACGACGACGCTAAGAAAGGCCCGCGTCCCGGCATCCTCATCGTCCATGACTGGATGGGGTTGGGCCCTTTCGCCAAGGACAAGGCCAGGCAGCTTGCCGGCGAAGGCTACGTCGCCTTCGCGGCCGACATCTATGGCAAGGGCGTGCGTCCGAAAAGCCCGGCCGAAGCTGGAAAGCTCGCGGGCAAGTTCAAGAGCGACCGGCCGTTGCTTCGCGAACGCGTGCGCGCGGCCTTCGACAAACTGGTCGCGATGAAGCAGACCGACGCCAAAAAAGTCGTCGCGATGGGCTACTGCTTCGGCGGCACCACGGCGCTCGAGCTCGCGCGAAGCGGCGCGCCGCTCGCCGGCACCGCGAGCTTCCACGGCGGCCTCTCGACACCCACGCCCGAGGACGCGAAAAACATCCACGGCCCGGTGCTCGCCATGCACGGCGCCGACGATCCCAACGTGCCGCCCAGCGAAGTCGAAGCCTTCAAGGAAGAGATGAAGAAGGCCGGCGTGAAGATGAAGTTCGTCGCCTATCCCGGCGCCGTCCATGCGTTCACGAATCCGGCTGCCGGCAACGACAACAGCAAAGGCGCGGCTTACAACGCCGAGGCCGACAAGAAGTCGTGGGTCGAGTTCGAGCAGTTCCTCAAGGAAGCCGTCGGCGGTTGAATAAGCCCCTCATGGCCATAGCACTCACGCGCGACGTCTCACCCGAAATAGTGGACTGTGAGCTGACGTTTCTCGAGCGCAGCCGCATCGATCCGGTAAAGGCGCGCCTCCAGCACACAGCGTATCGGAACGCGCTGAGCGAGCTCGGGCTGACCAACGTCAATCTTCCGAGCTCGGCAGGGCAGCCCGACGCGGTGTTCGTCGAGGATCCGGCCGTGGTGCTCGACGAGGTCGCGGTGGTCGCGCGGCTGGGCGCGCGGAGCCGCCAGGCCGAAGCCGAAGAGTTTTCGAGCGTGATCGGCAGCTACCGCCCGCTCCGACGGATTCAAGCGCCCGGCACGCTGGAAGGCGGCGACGTGCTTCGCATCGGCAAGACGCTCTACGTCGGGCTGTCGAGCTGGACGAGTCGCAGCGGC
>JACQAX010000366.1 GCA_016194795.1 Deltaproteobacteria bacterium
CTCCGGGCCTTCGTCGTACGAGAAGCCGAGCCACTTGATGTCCTCGAGCTGCATCTTCTCGTGCTCGCGCGTGCTGCGCTCCTGGTCCGTGTCTTCCACTCTCAGGATGAACTGGCCGCCCGTGTGCTTGGCATAGAGCCAGTTGAAGAGCACGGTGCGAGCGCCACCGACGTGGAGATAACCGGTGGGGCTCGGGGCGAAACGAACGCGAGGCTTTGTTGAAATCATAGGAAACAGATAGCTTTTCGACGCCTTAAAAACAAGAAGGGCCTTGGATCGGCTTCGATCCAAGGCCCTAAAAGATTTTCAGCGCGGGGTGCGCGCGATCAGTGGGTTTCGAAGATCGAGTTGAGCTCGGCTTCGATCGTCTGCTCGTCCTGTTTCTTGGCCAGGCTGAGTTCCTTCACGAGGAGCGACTTGGCGGTGTCGAGCATCTTGCGCTCGCCGAACGAGAGATCCTTGTTGTGCTTGAGGACGTACAGGTTACGAAGCACTTCCGCGATTTCGTAAACCGAGCCCGTGCGGATCTTTTCCATGTACTCGCGGTAACGACGGTTCCAGGTCGTGTTGTCGACCTTGATGTCTTTACGGCGAAGGATCTTATAAACGTTGGAAATCTCTTTCTTGCCGACGATGGGGCGCAAGCCGACAGACTGCACGTTGTCGGTGGGCACCATGATGGTCATCTCGTTATCGAGGACCTGAAGAACGTAGAATTTCTTCTTCTTGCCGCCGACATCCTTCTCGTCGATTTTCTTGATGACAGTGACCCCGTGGGCGGGATACACCGCGTTATCTCCGACTTTGAACATCTTTAGACTTCCTTTCCAGAAGCATCTGCACCCGACATAATAAATCTCGAGTGGCTGGCGAATTTAGCACGGTCATATCTAAAAGTAAAGCCCAGAACCAATGACGCAGCCTGGCGACAATCGGCCTAAATCGTTGTTTTTACATGGCTTCTTCCCAGAGCTTTTAGATCCGAGTCACGTGCCGCGGCCTTAAAAGCAACGACTATGCCGCTTAGCGTCAGTTGAAAAGGCATGTGATTTCGCCCCAAGGCGACCAACCAGCCGCGTCAACGCTGTACAACGCCGCAGGCACTATGCAGTTCTTGGACAGGTCTGCTCAACTAAGACAAAATGGCAGCCCTCGGCTTCGTTTGATCCCCGCTTTTGACAAATTGTCCGGGAAGCACCGATCGCTCCCCGTTTTGCAGCGCGGGCGGGCCTGGCAGAGCAATTGCTTTATATCATTCCGGGATGGCATTTAAGGACGTCATTAACAAACTGAACCTGTCCGGAATCGGCGCCAAGCTCAAGGGGCTCGGGCAGAAACTTCCGTTCAAGCGCAAGAACGCGGCGGGGCCGGAAGAGCTGCCGGGCCCAGACGGCGGCGTGATCGACGTTCCCGCTTCGGCGCAGGCGCCGTCCGAACCCCTGGCTCCCGGCGAGGTCGCGACCGACGCGATCGCCTCGGCCGAAAGCCTCCCCGAGAGCGCGACACCCGGCCGGGGCTTCGGCGCGACGGTGCGCGGGCTGGGCCAACAGCTCGGCTCAGGCCTTTCGGCCGGCGCCGCGAAGCTTGGTGGCCTGTTCAGGAAGAAGGGCCCGCAGGCGGGCGACGGCGGCGCGCCCGACGGAGCCGCCGGCGCGACCGAAGAGCGCACCGATCCCATGCTGATCCCGCCGGGCACCCCGGCCTTCAAGCGCCTGATGCTGGTCGCGCAGGCCCGCGCGAAAGATTTCGCGACGAGCTTCGGCGCGCAAGCCTCGACGCTCGCGAGGCAGCTCAAGGAGAATTTCCCGAAGAACATGGAGGATCTGAAGAAGATCCAGCCCGACGAGCTTTTCGAGCGCATGCGCCAGCTCACCGGCGGCCGCGCCTCCGGCCTCTACATCCGCATGGGCGCGGCGCTCTTCGGCGCGTATTTCCTCGCCGACACCGTGTCGCTGTTCACCGATTCGATGATCCCCGACGCGCCCCCGGTGCCGGCGCCCGTGGTTCGCCGCACCGACGAGAAGCACCGCTCGGTGAGCGAGTTCGACGCGATCACCAGCCGCAACATCTTCAGCGCCAAGAACATCATCCCGTCCGACGAGGGCGGCGGCGACGGCGTTCCCGTGAAGACGAACCTGCCGCTCAATCTCATCGGCACGGTCGTGCTGAAGAACGAGATCAAGTCGATCGCCACCATCGAGGACAAGTCGCAGAACATGGTCTTCCCGGTGCGCATCGGCGACACGATGAACGAGCGCATCGAGATCACCAAGATCGAGCATCTGAAAGTCATCTTCCGGAACCGCTCCAACAACCGCCTCGAGTTCGTCGAGATCGTCGAGGACGTCCCGCAGCTTCGGCTCGAGACCCAGTCGCGCAACACCGGCCGCGGCAAAGGCGCCGACGGGATCACCCAGATCGACGACACGCACGTGCAGCTCGAGCAGAAGATCATCAAGGACGGGATGGCCAACCTCAACGAGGTGCTGCAGCAGGCGCGCGCCATCCCGAACTTCGAGAACGGCATGCCCGACGGCTACAAGATCCTCCAAATCGTCCCAGGAAGCATTTTCGAGAAGCTGGGAATCAAGAACGGCGACGTCATC
>JACQAX010000367.1 GCA_016194795.1 Deltaproteobacteria bacterium
ATAGCGCTTGTCATGGATGTCTTCCTCGGCGTCTTTGAAGAGGTCCTGAGGATTGCCTTCGTCGACTTTCTTACCCGAGCACGCCGCCAGCTGCATCGCCGCGACGAGCGCCCAGACAACGTAAAAAAACTTTGTCTTTGTCATAATGTGAGTAAGTCCTTTTCCACGATCCAGCCCACGTTGCCTAGGGAAAAACGAACCTGCTGCCAGCCGTCCCGGCTCTCGCCGGTGAGCTCGACCGTCGTGCCCGCGGGAAGCTTGAAGAGCTCGGTGAACGAGTCGTTCGGTCCACTGCGGCCGACCGAGACGTCTGCGACGACTGCCGCGAGCCTGGCCTGATGCGCCAGGAAAACCGCCGTCGTCGCGGTGGCAACCAGCAACCACGTCGCCAGGGTGACGAGAAACGGCGGTTGCGCGACGGCTTTCGCGAAACGAAGCGACTTTCTCTTTGCGCGGAAGGCAACGACCGCGACGGCGAAGGTCGACAAGGCGAGCAGGGTATCCGCGAGCGGCTCCGGCACGCGGCGCGCGATCGGAACGACCGACCCCATCCAAAAGCTCTGATCCTTGACGGCGGAGCCAGCTTTCTCGAGAGCGCGCTCAGAGAGGCTCAAGTTGTAGCGGATGTCCGGGTCGTTGGGCGCGAGGGCATTCGCTTTTTCGAAATATCCCAAGGCCTGGCCGAGGCGCCCGAGCTTGTAGAGGCAGTTTCCGGCGTTGTAATAGTCTTGCGCCGACTTCAGCCCCGACTTCTGCAGCTCTTCGTAGGCCTGCTGATACTTTCCCTGATCATAGAGCGACTTTGCGCCGTCATCGGCAAGGCCGAGCGACGTGCTCAGGATAAGCAAAAAGATGGCCGAAAAAAGCGCGCGAAGCATATGGGGCATCATCGTAATATCCCCGTTTTCTTGCAACAAAAAACCCCCTATGTTAGCTTTCGCAGACCATGCCGACCGTTTACGATTCCGTTGTTGGTTCAAAGGCTTACCAGTCCGCCAAGCAGCAACTCCTTGACGCAATACGAAAAGAGCTCGCGACGATTTCGATGCCGAAGCCGGCCGCTGAAGAGCTCAAGGCGCAGTACGAAAAAATCCTCAAGGACGTGGCCGACGTGCGTGGTCGCGACCTGTTCTACAAGTGGGTCGGCTCGGGTGCCGGCAACGGCCCGTTCATCGAGCTCGGCGACGGCAGCATCAAGTACGATCTCATCACCGGCATTGGCGTGAACTTCTTCGGCCACGGCAACCTCGAGCTCTTCGAAGCCGAGCTCGACGGCATCTGGTGCGACGTGCATCAGGGCAACCTCGGGCCCAACCCGGAATATGGCGCGCTCATGCGCGAGGTGTTGTCCACGGTCGGCGCGAAGTCGAAGCTCAAGAAGATCTGGCTGACGACCTGTGGCGCGACCGCCAACGAGATCGCGATCAAGATCATCCGCCAGAAGAAATTCCCGGCCACCAAGATCATGGCGTTCAAGGACTGCTTCGCGGGCCGCACGACGTTTCTTCAGGAGCTCACCGACAACGCCGCGTACCGGCAGGGCCAGCCGACGTACGGCGAGGTCCACCACCTCCCGTTCTTCAACCCGAAGTCGAAGTCGACCGCGGCCGAGCAGGCCGCGGCGGTCGTCGCGCAGATGAAGGAAGAGTTTCACCGCCACCCCGGCAAGTTCGCCTGCCTCGAGTTCGAGCTGGTGCAGGGCGAGGGCGGCTTCAACGCGGCTCCGCGCGAGTTCATCCTGCCGATCATCGAGGAGGCCAAGAAAAACGGCCTCGCGATCTGGGACGACGAGATCCAGACTTTCGGCCGCACCGGCGAGATCTGGTGCTACCAGCGCCTCGGCCTCGATGAGCACATCGACGTCGCCACCGTCGCCAAGCTTTTGCAGAACGGCGCCGTGCTTTACAGCGAAGAGTACAATCCGAAGCCCGGTCTCATCTCGGGAACGTTCGCGGGCGCGACGTCGGGGATGCGCGCGGGCCTCAAGGGCCTCGAGCTTCTCAAGACGAAGCTCGCCAGCCCGAACGGCCGCATTCGCCAGCTCGAGAAGGTCGCGCTGGGCGAGTTCGAGCGCATCAAGTCCGGACCTCAGGGGCGCCACGTCGTCGACTACACCGTCGTCGGTGGGATGATCGCCTTCACGCTCTTCGACGGAACGCTCGACCAGGTGAAAAAGTATCTCTTCAAGCTCTGGGACCTCGGCGCGATCGGTTTCTACTGCGGCCACGGCCCGTATCGCGTCCGCATGCTGCCGCCCTTCGGTGCCATGACCGACGAGCAGCTCCGCGACGTGTTCAAACGCTGCGAGCAGGCCATCGAAGAAACCGCGAAAGAGCTCAAGCCATGATCAACTTCATCGAACAGGCCGAGAAGCTCATCAGCATCAATTCCGTCAGCCAGGAGGGCAACGAGGAGATCGCGCTCTATCTGCAAGGCCTCATGAAGGCGATGGGCCTCAAGACGGTCATGCAGGAAGTGAGTCACTCGCTCGAAGGCGTGAGCAAGCGCCAGTTCAACGTCATCGGCATCCTCGGCGATGCGCTCGTCGACACGAAGACGCGCAAGGGCCTGCTGCTCAACACGCACATCGACACCGTAAGCCCGGGCATCCGCACGCACTGGACCGAGACGGGCGGAGATCCGTTCAAGGCGACGATCAAGGAGAACCGCATTTACGGGCTCGGCTCGGCCGACGTGAAGCTCGACTTCCTCTGCAAGCTCAAGGCGATCGAACGCTATCGCGAGCGCAAGCTCAAGATGCCGATCTACCTCGTCGGCACGGCCGGCGAGGAGATCGGGATGCTTGGCGCGAAGTTCCTCATCAAGTCGCTGGCCCTCAACCCGAAGTACGTGATCGTCGGCGAGCCGAGCGAGCTCGCCGTGATCCACGCGCACAAGGCCTACGTGGTGTATCAGGTGGGCGTGGGCTACACGCAGCTGGAGCGCGACGCCAAGGGCTACAACACGCGCATCGAGCTCCACTGTTTCGGTAAATCGACGCACGGAAGCTATCCGCATCTCGGCGACAACGCGATCAAGCGCATGCTTTCGGTGGTGCGCAAGATCAAGGAAGCCAACTTCCAGATCCGGCTCACCAAGATCACGGGCGGCGACTCGGTCAACAAGGTGCCGGACACGGCGTCGGTCGAGTTTTACATCCCGTCGAGCAGCTTCGACGACTTCAAGAAATTTTATCGGGAGAACCTCAACCAGAAAGACGTCAACGTCGAGTTCGGGGGCCTGGGCGAAAGCGGCATGAAGTTCATGCCCGACAACATCCTCGACTCGATCGAACAGGTGCAGAGCTGCCTCGACAACCTCGAGAACGATCTCCTTTCGGCGAAGGACGAAACCTTCAATCCCGGCAAGTCGACGATCAATTTCGGTCGCATCACGTGCCGCCCCGGAGGCATCGAGATGCATTTCGACATTCGCCTGCTTCCGAGCGTCGCGCCCGACGCGTTCGATGCCAGGTTCAAGGCGCTCGTGCACGAGACGAACACGAAATTCTCCAACCTCATCATGAAGACGACGCGCAATCGCTTCAATCCGTCGCTCGACATGAAAGCCGACAGCGAGCTCGTCATGGCCGCGCGCGAGGCGCAAAAAGCCGCGGGTATCGAGGAGAAGCTCGACAAGAAGGCGACGAGCACCGAGGCCGCCCAGTATTTCGCCGCGGGCTTCGACTCGATCGTCTTCGGCCCGGGCCGCAGCATGGGCAACAGCCACACCCCGAACGAGCACAACCTCGTCGACCATCTCGACAAGGCCGTGCATTTCTACGACAGGATGATCGAGAGATTCTGCCTATGATTCTCCTTCGCGAAGCCTCGGAGCGGGACATCGACGGTCTCGATGCGTTGTCCACCATCGCGGCCGAGCGCCACCCGGGCTTTCTCAACATCGCCAACGACCGCGACCAGTGGCGCGACAAGATCCGCGTCTCGATCGACTCGTTCGCCGAAAAGCTCCACGACAAGATGGCCTGCAAGTACATCTTCGTCGCCGAGGACCTCGAAAAGAAGCGCATCTCCGGCGTCTCGATGGTCGCCGCCCAGCACGGCACCGACGACAGCCCGCACTTCTTCTTCGAGGTGAGCAACGAGCAGAAGTTCAGCGCGGAAATTCAAGAAACGCGTGCTGGCCGAGCTGCTGCCGCCGCTCACGAAAAAAGGCAAGTCGCCGCTTTGGGAAGCCGTCGGTCGTCGATTCACGAACATGGATTACACCGAAGCCGACATCCTGAGCTCGAAGAACAAGGAGTTCATCTTCTCGCTCTTCCCCACCGGAAAAATTTACGTCACCTTCCTTCCCGCCGATGCCCGCAACGCGATCGGCAAGGTCAGCAAGGACACCGAGCCGGTCATGCACATGCTGAAGAAGATCGGGTTCCAGTACCGCAACCAGGTCGACCCGTTCGACGGCGGCCCGCACCTCACGGCCAACGTGGACGAGATCCAGCCGATCAAGCATCTCAAGAGCCTGACCTATTGCGGCGAGCAAGCGCCTGCGGGCGCGGTGCCCGCGAACGGTCTTGTAACTCCGCGCCAGCAGTCGCCTTTTAGAGCGGCGGCGTTGAGCGGCATGGTGCTTGACCATGCGCTGTATTTTTCCGCGGCGCGTGCCGATGCGATCGGGTTGAAGACGGGTGACCCGATCTATTTCATGCCGTATTATTGAGTCAGCAGGAGGTCTCCCCCATGACCACGAAGACTACGAAGACCCCGAACCTGATCGAGCCCAAGGGTAATTACATCGGCGGCAAGTTCGTCGACGTCCGCGACGTGATGGGCGAAATCGTCGTGAAGAGCCCTGCCGATCTCACCGACCATATGGGCTCCTACGCGTACTCTTATCGAGCGGTGGATGATGCGACGGTCGCGGCGCGGGAAGCGTTCAACTCCTGGCGGCGCACGAAGCCCGCCGAGCGCGCCGAG
Organism: Deltaproteobacteria bacterium; assembly: GCA_016194795.1. Classification (GTDB taxonomy): domain Bacteria; phylum Bdellovibrionota; class UBA1018; order UBA1018; family UBA923; genus JACQAX01. The sequence continues at coordinate 4,938 of JACQAX010000367.1, forward strand.
CTGCTGAAGCGCTATCGGGACGCGATCAAAAAGATGGAGCCGCGCCTCTCCGAGGTGATCGCCCGCGAGGTCGGAAAGCCGATGTGGGAGGCGAGGCAGGAAGTCGCTACGATGATCAACAAGGTCGACGTGACGCTCAATGATGGCCTGAAGGCCGTCGCCGACTACGAGATTCCCGCGATCATGGACAATACGTTCGGTGCCTGCCGTTTCCGGCCGCACGGCGTATTCGTCGTCATCGGGCCGTTCAACTTTCCCGGCCACCTCGCGAACGGCCACATCGTTCCGGCGCTCGCGACCGGCAATACCGTCATTTTCAAGCCCTCCGAGAAGAGCCCCGGCGTGGGCCAGCTGATGGCCGAGGCAATCCACGAGGCCGGCTTCCCGCCCGGGGTCTTCAACCTCGTGCAGGGCGAGCGCGAGGTCGGGCGCCGGCTCGTCGTCAGCGAGCGCGTCGACGGGGTGCTTTTCACGGGGTCTTACGAGGTCGGTCTCAAGATCAAGCAGGACACTCTTCAGCAGAGCTGGAAGCTTCTCGCGCTCGAGATGGGCGGAAAGAACTCCGCGCTCATCCTCGACGACGCGGATCTCGACTGGGCTCTCTACGAGACGCTCACGGGCGCCTTCATCACTGCGGGCCAGCGCTGCTCGTCCACCAGCCGCATCATGATCCACAAAAGCCTCTTTGACTCGTTCGTCGAGCGTTTCCACCAGCGCGCGAAAGCGTTCACCATCGGCCATCCGCTCGACAACCCTTTCATGGGTCCGCTCATCGACGCCAATGCCGTCGAGAAGTACCTGAAATTCGTCGGGATCGCCTCGCGCGAGGGCTGTGACGTCATCATGCGCGGCAAGCAGCTCGATGTTGGCTCGCAGGGCCACTATGTGACTCCGTCGGTTTGCCTGGTCCGCAACACGTCGATGTCGAGCGTGAAAAAAAGCGTCTATCAGCAGACCGAGATCTTCGGCCCTAACGTGGCGATTTATCCGTTCGAGGACCTCGGCGAAGCCGTCGAGCTCGCCAACGCGACCCACTACGGACTGGTCTTCAGCGTGTTCAGCAAGAGCAGGGAAAAATACGAGAAGCTTTCGGAAGATCTGCGGGCGGGCTTGATCAACTGGAACCGTTCAACGGTGGGAGCGTCGTCGAGGCTCCCGTTCGGCGGGCTAAAAAGAAGCGGAAACCACTTTCCTACCGCGGTTTCCGCTTCGTCGTACTGTATGTATCCAGTCGCTTCGCTTGAAGTCGCCGAGCCGAAACCGGTCAGCAGCCTTCCTCCGGGACTGAACTGGTCTTAATCGGGGGGATAAGACCTGGTTCGTGCTTACTGAGACTTGGTAACGTTCGCAGCCTGCGGACCTTTCGGCCCGTCGATCAGCTCGAATTCGACCTTCTGGCCTTCAGCGAGCGTCTTGAAACCTTCGCCCTGGATGGCCGTGTAGTGGACGAACACGTCCTTCTCACTGCCTTCCTGCTGAATGAAGCCGTAACCCTTAGCGTCGTTGAACCATTTCACGAGACCCAATGCCATAAAACCTAACCCCCTCTAAGTGCCGAAGTGCGAGCTGGTCGCACCTTTTTTATTTCGGCTAAGCCTCGGAAAGGATTGACCAACAGCGTCATTGGTCGTTGGATTGGGATTTAGTAGGATTTATTGGGATTGGGATTCGGAAAAAGAGAAAGGCGCGCGATCATCGCTGACCGCGCGCCTCACTCAGGGAAAGGGTCTTACTTCGTTCAGAACTTGCCGGCGCCACCGTTGTAGCCGCCGTACGGATTCATGCGTGCGTTCTGCTGGTACTGGCGGAAGGCGTCTTCCATCGACTGGTTCTGGGCGTTCACGTCGAGCGAGGCGCCATAGAGGTCCTTGAGGTAGCGGCGGTCGCCGGAGCTCAGCTGGCGCTGGTTCAGGATCATCTGCGCCTGCTGGCGGGCCTGGGCCGGCATGTCCTGGAGATATTCGCCGACGACGTCGCGGGCTTCGGCGCTCTTGCTGGCGGCGGCCCACGAGACGACCTTGTCGAAGCCGTTCATCGCGTCGTTGCGAGCGCCTTCGTTGAACATCTGGTCTTTCGTGCGAGCCTTCGAGACTTCGTGGTGCGCCTTTTCGTAAAGGGCGCGCAGCTTCTTGTCGGTGCGATCGAGGTTCTTGGCGACCTTGAGCGCGCGTTCAGCGAGCTTGAGCTTGGCGGCTTCGAAGTTGTCGCCGCTCTTCTCGCTTTCGAGATCGAGGGCTTTCTTCGCGACACCGTCCACCAGGAGCTTCACCACGTCGGCTTTCATTTCCTCGTGGTCCTTGGCGAACTGCTCGAGGCGGTCGATGACGTCGTTCATCTTGCCGATGGTGTCGGCGTTGTCGATGCCCTTCGCGATCTCGTCGAGCTCTTTCTGGTTAACCTTGGCTTCGAGCTTCGTGAAGAATTTCTCGTTCTTGGCGACCGCGTTGGGGCCGAGCATGTCCTTGAGCGACTCGAAGTCGTCGCGGTTGCCCTTTTCGGCGCTCTTGCACGTCGAGGCGATGAGCTCGTTGCGCTCTTTCTCGCGCTTGGCGTCCATCTGGGCCTTGATCGTGGCCGGGGTATTGAACTCGAGCGGGCCGCCGAAAGCCTTCGGCAGCGGGCCGCACGTGACCGACTCGTCGTCGGCCTTGGACGTGCCGTCCTTCTCGTAGCAGTAGGAGACTTTTCCGTTCTCGTTCAGGTATTCGCCTTCGATGAACTTGGCGCCGATTTTCGCGCCGACGTCGCCGTCGCCGATTTCCACGCAACCCGAGGCGTCCTTGTCGCGCGAGCACTTCAGCGTGTTCTCGAGCTTGCAGTCGTCTTCGAACTTCGCCACCGCGCCGGCGTCGCCCTTGAGGTCGAACTTTTTGATCGTCGTGGTGAACATGCCGGAGTCCAGGTCGACGGGGCGGTCGATCTGAATGTGAATGTGGCGCAGGCACTCGGGGCGGCCGAGGCCGATCACCTGGAAGTGGGTTCCGGCGTCGTTGCTCACCTTCTTGATCTTGAAACCTTTGATGATGCGGGAGACGTCTCCGTCTTTCACCGAGCTTTCGTAGCCGTGACCGGCGTCGTCGGCGACGACGACCGGGGCGGGCGCAGCCGGCGCGTCAGCCGCGCGGCATTCGATCGCGTTCATCACGAAGGGAGAGACCGCGAGCAAGGTGAGGGCAAACGAGTTCAGCTTTTTCGACAACAACATAACTACTCCTCAAAGTTCTCAACTCAGACTTGGATGGACTGGCTTCGTGCCTGCCGTAATAAACTTATCTAGAGGGAAGTATTGCAACCGACAGGCCAAGCCGATTCGTGCTTAATTTCGGGCGCGAGCGCCCAAATTCGTCGTCACATCTTTTTTTAGGTGCCCAAAATTTAGACAGTCCGGAGGGGTTGATCTGAAGTAATTTCAAGGTCGTTAGCGTATTTTCTCCGTATTGCCGGAGCGCGTCGGTCTGGGGTATATGCCTATAACGTTTGAGTTTCTTTATACTTTTGAGTGCAAAGTCAAAGAAGGGGCCCCGCTATGCAGACCCAGGTCCGCCTGTTTGAGCGTATTGAGAACGAAGGTTATGAGCAGGTCGTGTTCTGTCATGACAGGAAAGTCGGCCTGAAGGCCATTGTTTCCATTCATGATTCCACCCTCGGACCAGGCACGGGTGGCTGCCGCCTCTATCCTTATACTGACGAGACCGCGGCCGTCGAAGACGTGCTTCGCCTCTCGAAAGGCATGACCTACAAGGCCGCCATCAGCGGCCTCAAGCTCGGCGGCGCGAAGGCGGTCATCATCGCCGACCCCAAAACGCAGAAGACCCCCGAGCTGCTCCACCGCTTCGGCGAGTTCGTCGAAAGCCTCGGCGGCCGCTACATCACGGCTAAAGACGTCGGCATCACCGGCGCGGATCTCATGCAGGTTCGCGAGCGCACTCGCCACATCCTCGGCATCGAAGGCCTGCCGGGCTCGAGCGGCGACCCCTCGCCGCTGACCGCCTGGGGCGTCTACAACGGCATGAAGGCCGCCGCCCGCCACGTCTGGGGCGACGCTTCGCTCAAGGGCAAGCGTATCGCGGTCCAGGGCTTGGGCTACGTCAGCTACTCGCTCGTGAAATACCTCGTTGAAGAGGGCGCCCAGGTCGTCGGCGCCGACGTCGACGCGGCCGCCCGCAGCCAGCGCGAGTTCGGCATTGAGATCGTGAAGCCGGAAGAGATTCTCGCGCAGGCCTGCGACATCCTGTCGCCGAACGCGCTGGGCTCGATCATCAACGCCACGACGATTCCCGCGATCAAGGCGAAGATCGTCGCCGGCGCGGCCAACAACCAGCTGGCCACCGACGCCGACGGCTTCGAGCTCATGAGACGTGGAATCGTCTACGCGCCCGATTACGCGATCAACGCGGGCGGCCTCATCAACATCTACCACGAGCGCGAAGGCTACGACGCGGCTCGCGCGTACGACCACGTCGCCGGCATCTACCGCACGATCGAGGAAGTGCTCGCGCGCGCGGATAAGGAAAACATGCCGCCGCATCGTATCGCCGACCGTATCGCGGAAGAGCGCGGTTGCCGATCCGCGACAACGAGCTGCTGATCGAGGTGGAGGCACTCAACATCGACTCGGCGAGCTTCCACCAGATCAAGGAAGCGTGTGGCTCGGACGTCGTGAAGATGCAGGCGCACATCGAGGCGCTCGTGAAGAAGCGCGGCAAGCACCACAACCCGGTCACCGGCTCGGGCGGCATGCTCATCGGTACCGTGAAGGACGTGGGCGCGCGGTTTCTTGAGGGACGGCATGCGTCCGAGCACGTGAAGAAGGGCGACCGCGTCGCCACGCTGGTTTCGCTCACCCTCACGCCGCTCGAAATCCGCCGTATCAGGAAGATCCACCTCGAGCTCGACCGGGTCGACGTCGAGGGACACGCGATCCTCTTCCAGAGCGGTATTTATGCGAAGCTTCCAAGCGACATCCCCGAGACGCTCGCGCTCGCGGTGCTCGACGTCTGCGGCGCGCCGGCGCAGACGGCCGCGCTTTGCAAGCCTGGCCAGACGGTGCTTGTGATCGGCGGAGGCGGCAAGTCGGGCTTGCTGTGCCTTTACGAGGCCAAAAAGGCCGTCGGCAAGACCGGCCAGACCATCGGGCTCGACTACGGCAACGAAGCCCTGCAGCGGATGAAATCGTTTTCGTTCGTGGACACGGCCGATCTCTGCGACGCGCGCGCGGCGGTGGCCACGCACGAGCTCGTAAAACGGCTTACGAACGGCAAAATGGCCGACGTCGTCATCAATGTGACCAACATTCCCGACACCGAAATGTCCTGTATTCTTTCGGCCAAATCTGGTGGTATCGTGTACTACTTCAGCATGGCGACAAGCTTCACGAAGGCGACCTTGGGAGCCGAAGGTGTCGGCGCGGACGTAGAGCTCATCATGGGCAACGGTTATCGTCCG
>JACQAX010000368.1 GCA_016194795.1 Deltaproteobacteria bacterium
AACGTCTGGTACGAGTGGCCAGCCGAGAAGCTCATGAAGCCGGGCACGAAGTGCTCGAGCTGCGGCACGAGCGACGTGACGAAGTTCAGGAAAGAAACCGACATCCTCGACGTCTGGTTCGACTCGGGCGTGAGCCACGCCGCCGTGCTCGCCGCCCCGAAGAACAAGGACAAGGCCCACTGGCCCGCCGACCTCTATCTCGAGGGCAGCGACCAGCATCGCGGCTGGTTCCAGACCTCGCTTCTCACCGCCGTCGAGTCGCGCGGCGCCGCGCCCTTCAAGCGCGTGCTCACCCACGGCTTCGTCAACGACAAAGAAGGCAAGAAGATGTCGAAGTCGAAGGGCAACGTCACCGACCCGCTCGAGTTCGCCGGCAAGAACGGCGCCGAGATCCTGCGCCTCTGGGTCGTGATCGAAGACTATCGCAACGACGTGAACTTCTCGATGGAGACGATCGAGCGCATCTCCGAGTCGTATCGAAAGGTGAGAAACACCTTCCGCTACATCCTCGGAAACCTCTACGACTACGACCCGTCGACGGCTCCCGCGGAAAAAGACTACTGCGACCTCGACCAGTGGGCGCTCCATCGCACCGAAAAATTCGTCGAGAGGCTCAAGCAGGCTTATGAGTCCTACGAGTTCCACCTCGCCTACCACGCGCTGGTGAACTTCTGCGCCACCGACCTGAGCGAGCTGTACTTCGACATCTTGAAAGACCGCCTCTACACGAGCCCGAAGAGCTCGGCCGAGCGGCGCTCGTCGCAGGCCGCGCTCCACCGCATCGGCGTCGCGCTCGCCTCGGGCCTGGCGCCGATCCTGAGCTTCACGGCCGAAGAGGTGTGGGGCTTCCTCAAGCAGCAGGGCTCGGTCTTCGAGGCCGACTTCCCGACGTTCGCGCCGTTCGAAGGCCGCAAGCAGATCGCCGAGCGCCTCGACGCGTTCTTCGAGCACGTGCGCGAGCCGGTCAACAAGACGCTCGAAGCCGCCCGCGCCAGAAAAGAGATCGGTCTCTCGCTCGACGCCGAGGTCCGCTTCCCGCGCATCAAGGGCCTGGAGCTCGACGAGATCAACGAGAACCTCGCCGGCCTGCTCAAGGTCTCGAAGTTCGAGGTGGCTGGCGGCGACACGATCACGGTGGCTCCGGCCAAGGGCGAGAAGTGCGCCCGTTGCTGGGTCTACACGCCCGAGGTCGGGCAGTCGAACGCGCATCCGCAGCTCTGCAAGCGCTGCGTCCGCGCAGTGGAGGGTACCGCGTAAATGAAAGCCCTGATGAAGCTCAAATACCTCGTGCTGCTGTCGGTGACCGGGACGATCATCTCGCTCGACCAGCTCACCAAGCACCTCGTCACCCAGCGCTTCCGCTACGGCGAGTCGCTCTCGATGATTCCGGGCTTTTTCAACCTCACCTACGTGCGCAACCCGGGCGCCGCCTTCGGCCTGCTCTCGCGCTGGGACCCGAGCCTGCGCGTCCCGTTCTTCATCATCGTCCCGATCCTGGCGCTGGGGGTCATCTTCTACGTCTTCCGCAAGGTCGAGGACACCGACCTCAAGCTATCCTCGGCGCTTTCTTTCGTGATTGGCGGCGCGTTCGGAAACCTGATCGACCGCGCGGCTTACAACTACGTCGTCGACTTCCTCGACTTCCACTGGGACGACCTGCATTTTCCGGCGTTCAACGTCGCCGACATCGCGATCTGCGTGGGCGTGGGCTTCCTGATCCTCGACATCATCCAGAAAGAACGAAAGCTGAGAGCGAAGCTCGAAAATGTTCCCCACACTTCTTAGAATCGGGGACTTTCCAGTTCACAGCTACGGCTTCCTGATCGCCGTCGGCTTCCTGCTCTGCGTGTGGGTTTCCAAGCGTGAGGCCGTGCGCCTCGGCCTGCCGGGCGAGCGGATCGTCGACCTGGGCTTCTGGTCGCTGCTCGTCGGCATGATCGGCGCGCGCATCCTCTACATCATGACGCTCTGGTCGCAGTTCATGGAGCACCCGCGCGAGATGCTCTACGTGTGGGAAGGGGGGCTCGTCTTCTTCGGCGGCCCGCTCGCGTGCATCCCGTTCTTTTTCTGGTACACGAGCCACTACAAGCTGCCGCGCTGGAAGGTGCTCGACATCGGCGCGCAAGCGTTGCCGCTCGCGCACGCGTTCGGGCGCCTCGGCTGCCTCTCGGCGGGCTGCTGCCACGGCAAGGCGACGAGCATGCCCTGGGGCATCAAGCTTTACACCGAGCTCGTCGAGCCGAGCCTGCGTGGCGTGAGCATCCACCCGACGCAGCTCTACGAGTCGATCAGCCTGCTCGGGCTCTGGTATTTCCTGCGCCGCCTGCGCTTCCGCGCCAGGTTCGACGGCCAGATCGCCTGCGCGTATCTCATTCTCTACTCGATCATCCGCTCGGTGATCGAGATCTTCCGCGGCGACTCGATCCGCGGCTTCGTCATCCCCGACATCCTGTCGACGTCGCAGTTCATCTCGCTCATCGTCGTGATCGCGGCGATCGCGCTCTACAGACGGCTTGGAAACCGAGGCGCCGCCGCATGACCCACAACGAGCTCGTTCTGTATCTGGCCTGCTCGTTCGCCATCGGCTCGATCCCGTTCGGCTGGATCATCGCCAAGCTCTGGGGAATCTCCGACCTGCGCACGGTAGGCAGCTCCAATATCGGGGCGACCAACGTCGTGCGCACCGCGGGCTGGCTGCCGGGCGCGCTCACGTTCGGCCTCGATTTCGCCAAGGGCGTGGTGCCGATCGTGTACTTTCCCGACAACCTCATCTGGTACGGGCTGCTCGCCGTGCTCGGCCACTGCTTCTCGCCGTTCCTCACCTTTCGCGGGGGAACGGGCGTGTCGACGCCGCTGGGGGCGATGGTGGCCTTCAACCCGTGGCTCGGCGGCGTCAGCATCCTCGTCTATGCCGTGACTCTCGGCGTGCTTCGCGTCTCGGCCCTCGGCTCGCTCTTCGCCATGCTCGCCGGGCTCTCGGGCACGATGCTTTACGCGCACACCGACGCGGCCAAGATCGCCGTGGCGCTCATGGTGCTGGTCGTGCTCGCGCGCCACCGCGAGAACTGGAACAAGCTGCTCAACTCGGCGGTGGCCGTCGCTCTGCTTGCCGGGCTGCTCGCCACCGCGCCGCCCGCGGCGGGAGCCGCCGACCCCGAAACCGATTTTCGCGGAAAACCGATCGTCTCGAAGACGAAACCCCTGCGCGTCGCCGCGCTGATCCCAAGCCTCGCCGAAATGGTCGTCGACCTCGGCGCCGGCGCGCGTCTCGTCGGGGTTCCGCTCTACGCGCGCCTTCCCAAGGATCTCGAAGGCCACGTCGCCCAGCTTGGCGCCTACAACGCGATCTCGGCGGAGGTCGTCTACAGCCTCCACCCCGACCTCGTGCTCGCGAGCATGGACGGAAACGACGCGACGATGGTCGGGCAGCTCGAAAAGCTGGGCCTGCGCGTCGTCACGATCAACACGCAGTCGCTCGCCGACATCGTGCGCTCGGCCCAGATAGTCGCCACCGCCCTGGGCGACCCGCGGAACGCCAAGGTCGCCGCGTTGAAGCGCACCATGGAAAAAACGCCCCCGAGCAAGAGCGTGAAGACGAAGGTGTTCGTCCAGATCGGCTGGGAGCCGCTCGTCACGATCAGCCACGCCACGTACATCGACGAGCTCGTGCGGCTCGCGGGCGGCGCCAACATCTTCGCCGATACGTCGGTGAAGTACCCGCGCCCGAACCCCGAGGAGATCATCGCCCGCAACCCCGACGTCATCGTCATCTGCCGGCTGACCGACACCGGCGACGAGGTCGACCGCGCGCGCGCGTTCTGGGAACGTTTTCAGAAGCTCAACGCCATCAAAAACCACAGGCTTTACGTAATGCCTGTTGATTGGCTGACCAAGCCCGGCTTTAATCTGATGGACGGAGTGAAAGAGCTTCAACGCATCTTATGATCAACGAACGGGTCAAATCGATCGGTGTTGCCGCGATGATGATCTTTCTCGGCGGAGTCCTGCTCTCGCTGCGGGTCGGCGCGACCGCCGAGTACGACGAGCAGATCTTCCTGCTCCTGCGCCTGCCGCGCACGATCTCGGCCATCGCCGTGGGCGGCGGCCTGGCCGTCGCCGGCACGCTCATCCAGGCGAGCCTCGGCAACCCGCTCGCCGATCCTTACACCATCGGAATTGCCTCGGCAGCGGCTCTGGGAGCCGTTCTTGGGTCACTCATCAAGGGGCACCCGCTGCTCGGCGCGAGCGTGCTGGCGTTCGCCTTCTCGATCGGCGGCCTGCTGCTGCTCACCGCCTGGCTTCGGCGCAGCTTTCGCCATTCGACCGAGGTTCTGCTCGCCGGCGTCGTCACCGGTTTCTTTTTCACCTCGCTTGCCGCGCTCGTCATGGCGCTCAACGACCCGGCGGCGTGGTCGTCGTCGGTCGTCTGGCTGATGGGATCCCTCGGCCGCCTCTCGCTGGCGCAGGCGGTCGCGGTGCTCGGCGTGATCCTCATCATCGTGGCCGTCGGCTGGATGCACTGGAAACCGCTCGACCTGATCGCCGTCGACGAGGTCAGCGCCGAGAGCGCGGGCGTCGACGTCGCGATGTTCCGCAAGCGCCTGTTCATCGTCGTGGCGCTCATCACGGCGATCTGCGTATCCGCGAGCGGAGTGATCGGCTTTCTGGGGCTGCTCGTGCCGCACGTCCTGCGCCGCCTGGGCATTCGCGGCCACTATCTTCTCATCCCGTTCGCGTTTCTCGCGGGCGGCGGCTTTCTTCTCGTCTCTGACGCCTTCGCGCGCACCGTGGCGCGGCCTTCCGAGATTCCGGTGGGCGTGATCCTGGCGATCATCGGCGCACCGTCGTTTCTTTACATGGCCAGGACGATCGCTCCTGGGAGTCGCCAGCCATGAAGCTCGTCGCCAAGGACGTGAGCTACAGCTACCGGATCGGCGGTCGGAAGATCATCGCCGGGCTCTCGTTCACGGCCGAGAGCGGCTCTTACTGGTGCCTCGCGGGTCCCAACGGCTCGGGCAAGTCGACTTTTCTCAGGCTTGCCTGCGGCCTGCTTCCCCTCGAGACGCTGACCGGCGAGCTCTCCTGGGATGGGCGTCCGCTTCTCGAATGGACTCGTCTCGAGCTCGCCCGCAACGTGAGCTTCGTCGGCGGCGCGCTTCGCACCCATTTTCCCGTGAGCGTCGCCGAGTTCGTCCTGCAGGGACGCTACGCCCGTTCCCCGAGCTTCTGGGTTCACCCGACCGCGGCCGACGCCGAATACTCCGCCGGGTGCATCGAGCGCGTCGGCATCGCCGCGCTCGCCGACGCGAGCATCGCCGAGATCTCGGCCGGCGAGAGCCAGCTCGCGATGATCGCGAGAGCGCTGGCGCAGCAGCCTCGGGTGATCATCCTCGACGAGGCCACGGCCAACCTCGACCTGCGCTATCAGCTGCGCGTCTTCGAGCTGCTCGAAAGCCTCAACAAAGAGGGGATCACCATCATCGTCGTCAGCCACGACGTCAACGTCGCCGCCGAGTTCTGCCCGAACGCGCTTTGGCTCAACGACGGCATGGTTTACAGCCAGGGCACGATGAAAGACACGCTCACGCCGGCCGTCATGCAGGATCTCTACGAGGTCGGCGACCGCGTCGCGATCGGCGAAAGCCCGTATACGAAGCGCCCTAAGATTTTTTGGAAGTGAGGGCGCGAGCGCGCGGAAGGAAGTAAGACCCGATTAGCTAGGTAATGGCTTACTTGGCTAGCCTTGGCGCGCTTGCGCGCGCCTCACATGAAGATGTCCATCGTGATCGCATGGTCGAAGCTGCGATTGGCCTGCTCATGGCGATTCTGGTAGCCGTAGCTCACGCCGATCTTCGGGCCGACCCAGCCGCCGCCGAAGCTCCAGCCTTTTTCGCGGAACCCGAACAAGCCGCCGCGGACGTAGACGTCGGAACCGAGCGAGATCTCGGCGCCGCCGGCGTACGTCGGGAACGCTCCGGCGAAGTTCGAGAAATTCTCGACGGCATCGCCGTAGAGCATGAGCATCTTGTTCATCGTGACCTTGAAGCCGCCACCGAGCTGCTTGGGACCGACGTACGGTTCGTCGGCCGCCTTATGCAGAACATTGTCCGCGGTGAGCCCGATCTGAACGGGCATGTCGCCGGTGAGCTCGGGCGGGG
>JACQAX010000030.1 GCA_016194795.1 Deltaproteobacteria bacterium
CACCTTTCTCGGCGCCCACGCCTTCCCGCCCGGAACGACGACGGATCGGCAGCGAGACGCGTATGTGGACGAGATTGTGGATAAGATGCTCCCCGAGGTCAGGCGCGAGAAGCTGGCCGACGCCTGTGACGTGTTTTTCGACGAAGGCTACTTCAACCTCGCGCAGTCGCGTCGGATCCTGAAAACCGCCGACCGCCTGGGCCTGGAGCTGAAGCTCCACGCCGACGAGCTCGCCAACACGGGCGGCGCGGCGCTCGCCGCCGAGCTGGGCGCGCTCTCGGCCGACCATCTCCTGAAAGCCGACGACAAGGGCATCGCCGCGATGGCGCGCCGGGGGATCGTTGCCGTGCTGCTTCCCTCGACCGCGTTCTATCTCGGCCTGGGCTACGCGCCGGTCGAGCGCATGCGAAAGGCGGGGATCTGCTTCGCGCTGGCCACCGACTTCAATCCCGGAACGTCCCCGACGCAGCACCTCCCTTTCGTGATGTCGCTCGCGGCCCTGCAGATGGGAATGACGATGCCCGAGGCGCTGGCGGCCGCCACTTACGGCGGTGCTCGCGCGATGGGAATGCATTCCCGTCACGGCTCGTTACGAGTCGGCGGGAAGCCCCGCCTGGCGATCTTCAAGACGCCGAGTTATCAGGAACTTATCGCGCAGATCGCGCAGCCCGGGCTTTGCGAAACGGTGCTCTGAGGAACTTTTTGCCGCTCTTGGCGCGAGCGGCCGAAAACCCGATAAGTCTCTGATGATCCACGGTGGTTTTTGGAGCGCAGTCGCGCGAAAAATCTATCGCACGCAAGACGAGTCGCGCCGCCTCCACAGCGTTCGCGACGGCGCCGCCAAATACGTCGTCGCGCTCGCGTTGCTCGGCACTCTCGCGTTCACGCTCGCTCCGCCGATCCTCGAGCTTGCGTCCGAGTGGGCGTCGACCTCCGCCGTCGTCCCGATCCCGAACGAGGCCTGGCGGGTCTATCTCGGGACGGCCAAAATGCCCTGCGGCTACGACGCCGCGACGAGCGCCGACTGCCCCGCCAATCCCGGCTTCTCGAAACTCTGGAAGAGCGCCCTTTCGCGCGCCGACGCCGACCACGACAAGCGAATCCAGGAGCGCGCCGAGCGCGAGTTCTGGATCGGAGCGGAAATCCCGGTGGCCGGCCTGCGCAAGGCCGCTGCGGCGCGCGCCAACGCCCTGATGCTGGGCTGGATCCGCAGCACCTTTCACCCTGACCCAGGGGCGGCCCACGCTCGGCCTGCTCACGACCCACGCCGCCGCCGGCGAAACCACGCGAAGAACCTTCATCGACAAGGTTCGCCCGCTCGCGATGGTGCTGACCAACCTGTTCGTCGCGTTCATCTTCTCGCTAGCCTGGGTCTCGGCGCGCCAGAAGCAGGAGTACTTCTACATGTCGCTTTTCGCGGTCTCGAGCGCCGCGAGCTACGTGGGGTTCGTCGATACCGTCGTCTTCGCGCTGACCCCGAGAGCGATCTTCGCGCTCTATCTTTACACCAACTTCCTCAAGGGCGCGTTCACCATGTTCGTCGGCTTCGCGTTCGCGCGCATCCGGCCCGCGGCGTTTCGTATCGGCATCCCGCTCACGTTCGCGATCCCGATCGCGATGATCTCGTATCTCAAAGACCCGATTCCGCTCTACGAGTTCCGGCACGTCCTCTCGCTCTGGATCGTGCCGCTCTTCTGCGCCGTCGGCGCCGGCTCCTGCCTCATGCAGGCGGCGTATCTCGAGCACGCCGGCCGCACCGGCTCGTCCAACCCCGTTCGAATCCGCCGGCTCCTGCTTTTCGGCCTGGGCATCGTCGCCATCGGCTTCCTGATCTGGGCCAACAGCACGCTCGTCATCTCGTTCACCAAGCACAACTACTGGTACCGGTTCATCGACCTCGTGCTCGTCTTTCTCCTGGGTCTGGTGGTGTTCGCCGAGTATCGCGAGCACGAGCGGCAGGCCGGCCGCACGCCCGTCTCCGAGTACCACCGCCGTCCAGTGCTCCCCGAGAAGATCTCGGGGGCGATGCTCGCCGCCGACTTCAAGAACTCCGAGCCCTTCTACCAGCATCGCGCGACCCAAGGCCTGCTCGACGACCCGATGGGAATCTGGCGCGCCCAGTTTTACGGCGCGGTGGCCAGGCACGGCGGCGTCGTGCTTCGCCGCAAGGGCGACGAGATCGCCGCGTTTTTCGACGACGAGCATTGTGACGATCCGGCCGCCGCCGCGCTCGCGGCCGCCGACGACATGGCGCACGCCAGCGAGCGCCTGGGCGACGAGTACCGCAAGCAGGGGCTGTACCCGAAAAACGCGCGCGGCTTCCACTTCCGCGCGAGCGTCGTCGAGGGCGAGATCAAGCCGGTCTGGGAACAGGTCGGAAGCGTGCGCGAGCCCGCTTGGGTGGAAACGGGACCGGTCGCCACCTTCGTGCTCTCGTCGCGGCTGCTCGAGCTCGAGCGCCTGATCGGCCTCGCCGAACGGACGGTGCTCGTGCTGCCCGAGACGCTCGCCGGGCGCCTCGCCGCCAAACAGCCCGGGCTCTGCCCAAAATTCATCACTCGGGGGCGCCGGCTTGAAGACAAGCACGGCAATGTCTATGAGATCGCGGGCTATTCGCCGGATGCCACCGAGGCTCAGCTGCAGAACGCGGCGTGAGGATATTTGATATAATGATAGGGAGTGTGGGGGCTACCATGAAACTTTTTTCGCTGACGGCTCTGGCTGTCTTTTTCCGGTGTGTTTCGGCGTACGCCGAGTGCTCGGACGGCGACGTCTGCGGCACCAGGCCGACGGTCCGGAAATGCGACTACTTCGCCAGCAACAAATGCCACGAGAAGCCGCCTATGCCCATCGCCTGCGCCCAGCTGCGCGGCAAGGAAAACGTCAAGCCGGGCGACGTGCAGGCCTGCGCTCAGCGCGAGTGCAACGGGCTGCAGGGCCAGTACGATCCGTTCTGCCTCAAGCTGCGGGACATCGCCCCGAGGCTCGAGCTCCCGCTCGACTGCCAGAAGCACAAAACGCGTGGCGAGGTCATGGACTGCGTGGCGAGCTTCTGCGAAGACATGGTCCAGTCGGCGCAGCCGCCGCGCGTCTGCACCGAGCTCAAGAAATACGAGAAGAACAAGCCGAACGCTCCGGGCGCGGTCGTCGAGGGCGTCGATCTCAAGCACGCGGGCGAGCCAGACCACGAGGACGCGGCGAAAACGCCGGCTCCGAAGACGGATCTGCCCGTCGCTCAATAGGCTTAGGGCTTAGCGATCGGCCATTCGCGCCTGGTTGTCGCGCTTGAACGGGATCAGCTCGTTCAGCGGGACGTAGCGAATTTTCTTGAAGAAGAACCAGTAGCCGGCGGCGGAGAGCGTGAGCCCACCGATCACGTCGACGATGTAATGCTGTTTCGTCGGAAGCGTCGACATCGCGATCGCCGTCGACCACAGGAAGTAGATCCAGAAGTGCCAGCGCGACTCGCCCTTGTGCAGGAACGCGTACGCCGTGATGTAGCAGCAGGTGACGTGCATCGACGGAAAACAGTTGCTCGGGTCGTCGGCCTCGCGCAGCGAGGAGAAGATCCGGTAGATCAGGGGATGGGTATCGGTCGGCAACGGCCAGTCGGCTCGGGGATACGTCGTCGGGAAAAAGATGAAGAAGAGCGCGCCGAGGAAGAGCACTCCGAAATACGACCAGATGTACTTGTTGCGCGTGAGCTCCTCGCGGAAGAGGAAGTAGGCGCTGACGAAAAGATAGTACTCGCTCGTGTAGACGAGAATCGTCCAGGGCATCAACGGGATCGCGCGGTCGAGCGGCGTCAGCGGCAGCTGCTGCGGCGGGAAGAGATGGTAGTGGTTCGGAAGAGAATAGCCGAAAAAGAACGCCACTCCGCATAGCAACGCCATAGACACCCGGTTGTCTTTGGTGATGAACAGGGGCAGCGTCATCATATCGGCTTGAGCAGCTTCCTGATTTCCGCGACGGTCGCTTCGGAAGACCAGTCGCGCTCGCCGGCCTCTTGCATGATGATTTTCTGTTGGCGGTCGGCCACGACGCTGAAGGGTATGGCCACGACGTCGAAGGCCTTGCTCAGCTCACCGTCGCCCTCGGTGTAGATCGGAAACGTGAGGTGCAGCCCTTTGACGATCTGCGGGACGACCTTTTCGGGCTTGTCGTCGACGTTGATGGCGATCACCTGGAAACCCTCGCCCTTGAGCTGATCGTAGAGCTTCTGAATGCTAGGCATCTCGGCCATGCAGGCCTCGCACCAGCTGGCCCAGAAGTTGACGAGCACGACCTTGCCCGCGAAATCCTTGAATGAAACCGTTTCCTTGGAGTCGAACCGCGCGAATCTCAGGTCGATGGGCAGATTTTTCGCGCTCTCCGGAGCGCTGCCGAGCGGATGGCTTCCCTGGCGCCTGGAGTGGTCAACCACCAGGATGGTACCCACCAGGAC
>JACQAX010000380.1 GCA_016194795.1 Deltaproteobacteria bacterium
GTCCTGCTTGCACGTGTCGCCGGCCGGAAACCCCAGCTGCGCGCGCTCGCCCGCGCCCCAGCACTGCGCGTCGCCGCCCAGGATCGCGGCGCACGTGAAGCGCTCGCCGACGGCCACGCCCGAAGCTTTTCCCGCCAGACCCGACACTGTGATGGGCGTCGCGACCTTCTCGGCATTGCCGGCGCCGAGCTGGCCGTGCGAGTTGCGCCCCCAGCAACGGAGCGCGCGGGTCGCGCCTTCGAGCGCGCAGGCGTGCGTGCGGCCGACGGCCACGGCCGCGGCATCGCGCACCCCTTCGACCTTCGCCGGCACGAGCACGGGCGGCAGCTTCGGGTCGCCCTCGAGGACGGCGCCCCAGCACTCGACCGAGCCTTCGTCGCCGGTCACGGCGCAGGTGTGCAGCCCACCGGCGCCGATCGCGCGAGCGCGACCGTGCAGGCCCGCGATGCGGACGGCTCCGGGCTGGAGCTGCGGGCGCTTGACGCCCAGCTGGCCCGAGCCGCTGTAGCCCCAGCAATAAACGTCGTCTCCGAGCAACGCGCACGAGTGGTGCTCGCCGATGGCGAGCGCGCGCGCGCCTCGGAGCACCTTGCCGTTGGCGAGCGGGATCTCGTGGCTCTGGCCCGGCGACTCCCAGCACCTCACGGCGCCGTCGGTGCCGACGATCGCGCAGGCCTGCCAGATGCCCGCGGCCACGGCCGTCGCGCCGCTGAGGTCGGCGACGTGCTGCGCGGGTCCGGGACCCTGCCAGCACGAGACGCGTCCCGTGCTCAAGCGCGCGCAGGCGCCGCTTCTGCCGGCGGCGCTCGCCTCGACGACGATGCCCGCCGAGATCGTGATTTTTTCCTCGGAGAGCTGCTCGCCGCCCGGAGAGGTCACCGTGAAGGTGAAAACCGTCGGCTCGAGCGCCGCTTTCGGCGTGCCCGAGATCGTCCCCTGCTCGGTATCGAGCGTGAGCGACGCCGGAAGCGCCGGCGCCACCGAGAACGTCGAGCCCTGAGGCGCGGCGACCGCGGGGCCCACCTCGGCCATCGGAGCGCCGACGACGAGCGCGAGCTCGGCGAGCTTGTAGCCAGGGACGCTTTTCGGGTCGACCGCGACGCTGAGCGCGAGCGTCGCGGTCGCCGTGTCGGGCGTGTCTTTCTGGCTGAGCGCGGTCACGACGTAGTCCTGCGCTTCGCTTTTCTCGGTCGGAATGCCCTTGATCTCGCCTGTTCCGGGATCGAGCGCCAAACCGTCGGGCAGCGCGGGCTCGACGCCGATCTCGCCGGGCAGGCCACCCTTGAACAGGGGCTTGAGCGAAACCGCCACACCCACCGTGAGCGTCTTCGGAACGTTCGGATACTGAATCGAAAAGGGCGCCACCGGCTGGACGATCGGCGCCACGATCTTGGAGGCCGTGGGAGTGGCGGCCGCGGCGCCTGACGAGCCGCTAGAGCCCTTGGGAACCGCGCCACTGGGCATGTCGCCTCGGACGGGGAACTCGCAGCCCGATCCAAAGATCGCCGCGACCATGGCTAATATCGCGAAACCATAGGCTCTTTTCATAAGAGCCGGACCCTATCATTGGGTGACCAATATTGTCAACATTATTGAAGGGTTTCGAGGAGCGAGACGAACTTCTCGCGAAGCTCGAGGTTATAGGGCGCCAACGCTTCGATGTGGCGCCCGTCGCTGAGCTTCCAGAACTCCTTCTTCGACGCATTCACCGCCTCGGCGAAAACCTCCTCGCCACAGGCGAAAGGCACGGCCGGGTCGCGCTGGTCGTGGATCACGAGCAGGCGCGTGCGCAGCCGGCCCAGCGCCTCCTCGCTCGAAAACCTGTCGGAGACGAGCACGTGCGCCAGCGGGCTGAGCACCCACGTCACCCAGTGGGAGGCGAGCACGCGGCGCGCGACGCGTTTGTAGGACGAGAAGGTCGAGTCGAGCACCACGAGGCTCGTTTCGCCACGGTGCCCGAAGTCGTCGAACGCGCGCGCGGCGATCGCGCCACCGAGGCTCTGGCCGAAAACGATGAAGCGTCGGCCCACGCGCAGCTCCCAGGCCTTGTCGAGCGCGGCCATGCCGTCTTTGTAGACGCCTTCAGGCGAGGGCTCGCCCTCCGAGCCGCCGTAGCCGCGATAGTCGAAGGCAAAGAGCGCATAGCCGAGCTTGGTGAGCCAGACGAGCGAGGTGTAGTGGCTCGAGATGTTCTCGGCGTTGCCGTGGAACTGGATGATGGTGCCCTTGGGCTTCACCTTCCCCACCGGCGGGAAGTACCACGCGACGAGCTTCGTGCCGTCGCCCGAGCGAAAGTCGATCTGCCGGGGCTCGAAGCCGAGCTTCTTCGGCGGATAGTACATCAGCCGGTCGGGCTGATAAAAAACGTGGGTGCAGCCGGTGAAGGCCACGACCCACGTCAGTAATACGAGTAACTTTACTGCGGTCACGAGCGCGCTTTAGGCGTTACAGCCGACCGCGAGAACCGCGTCCGAGCGAACTTCCTGCTTCACGCGATTGAAGAGCTCGATGGCCGAAGCCTTGCCGCCCTGGAGGAGCGTGCGATATTTCGACTGGGTCATGCGGCCGAACGCGTCAGCGACGCCATCGCCACAGCCCATGCTCTTGGCCAAGCCGTCGACGTATTCGCCGCGGCCTTCCGCCATCTGGATCATGAGGGGTTCGTAATTCGAGGCGACGTAATGAACCGCCGGCAGGTCCTTCTTGGCGAACGAGTGCTGCGCGCAGCCGATCGTGCCCGAAGTCATGCCGAACGTCGGCGGAACGAACGCGTTCGTGGTGCTGCGAGTGGTGGTGGCCAGGAACGAGGTCTTGTTGGTGACCTGCCAGCCGAGACCGCAGCCGTCGCTCTTGTCTTCGGCGCTCGCCACGAGCGTGATGCTCATGAGGGCGAGGACGAGAATAAATGACTTCATGAAACTCCTCCTTGATTGAATTGTTGGGATTACCTTCCAAGAATAGCAACGCCGGGCTCAATGCGCAAAACATCACGCATCGGGCCCGGCGATTTTTAAGTCAGAATTGTCGAGACGCTCTTAGGCGCCGCAACCCATGTTCTTGACGTTCAGGAACATGCGGACCGCCGAAGCCTTCTCGGTGATCGCGCGGTAGTTCTTCTGGGTCATCTGGCCGAACGCGGCGGCGTCGTCGCAGCCGATGGTGCGAGCGAAGCCTTCGAGCACTTCACCGCGGCCTTCAGCCATCTCGATGCGGAGCTGGTCGAAGTTCGAGACCGCGTACACGGCGCCGGCCTGGTCGCGCTTGGTGAACGGGTGCTTGCGGCAGCCGAGCGTGCCGGACGTCATGCCGAAGCTCGGCGGGATCGTGCCGTTCGTGGTGCCACGGGTGATCGAACCGATGATCGTCTTGCTGCTGGTGACCTGCCAGCCGAGGCCGCAGCCGTCGGTGTCGGGTTCGCCCGCGACTGCGCCGCTGCGCTCTTCGGTGTCAGCCGGAGCCGGCTTCGAGGCGGCCTTGTGCTCTTCAGCGGCGGGAGCCGACGACGTCGTCGCGGCCGAGGCCTTGTGCTTCTTCTTCGAGTCGGCCAAGGCAAAGGCCGGAACGAGCGTTGCGATCAGAAATACGGAAAGGAATGCTTTCATGATGAATCCCCCTAGTGACTGTGATGGCTAAAATCTAAAAGGCGTGCTGTCTCTTTTCAACGTTAGAATGCGTCAGAAGTAAAAATTAAGCGTAACCTTTTCTTCATGAAAATCGGTGAGCGCGCGAAATCCGGCTCGAAGCTCCCAGTTGCGCGCCAGCGCGTACGAGTTGTTCCACTCGAACACGCCGTACGCGTGGCGGCGGTCGGATTGCCCGAGATCCGCCACCAGACTGTATGAGGGCTGGCTTTTGAAGCGCGCGAAGGGGTGCACGATCGCCGCGGCCTGCAGCTTCGGGCCCCAGCGAAACCCCTTATGCAGCGCATTGCCGGCCTCGATGTCGCCCAGGCCGAGCACGTACGCGCTCACGGCCGGCGTGAACACCTCGACGGTCGCGCCCGCGCCCGCCTCGAAGCGGAAGAGGTGGCACCCGTCGCAGCCGAAGTCGCGCGGCGTGTAGTAGTCGAGGGCCGCGCGCCACGAGAGGCGCTTCTCGAGAAAATCCATCGGAAAGAGCGAGGTGATCGCGATGCCGTCGAGCTGCTCGACCCTGAGCCGGCCTTCGGCCGGCAGGTAACGGAGCGTGAGCGCCGGGAAGTCGATCTGCGAGTTCTTGATGTAGCCCGTGTCGTCGTTGAGCAGGTCGTGGAAGGCGAACTTGAAGCGCAGCTCCTGGAAGTAGCGCCGGCTTCCGAGGTAGGTCTCGAA
>JACQAX010000381.1 GCA_016194795.1 Deltaproteobacteria bacterium
GGCCGCGTCCCGGCGGAATGGAAGTTCGCGAACTGGGCTCAGCTTCGGGACGGGGCTTTCGCCACGAACGGCGCGCTCGGGGCCTGGGCGCGCCAGGCGAGCTCGCGCCTCGAGAGCCACGTCGGCGCCGCGCGCTTCGACTTCGCCACGCGGCCGCCCGTGCGCGACGGGCGCTGGTATGCGGGCGACGCGGTCCAGCTCATCCCGCCGTTCGTCGGCGACGGCATGGCGATGGCGCTCGAGGGCGGCGAGCTGGCGGGCGAGGGGCTGCTGGCGGGCTGGTCGGACGCGCGCTACGGTGGTGAGTGGCGCCGCCGCTTCGGCGCGCGAATCCGCGTCGCCAGGGCGCTGCACCC
The DNA here is from genome assembly GCA_016194795.1 of Deltaproteobacteria bacterium. GTDB lineage: Bacteria > Bdellovibrionota > UBA1018 > UBA1018 > UBA923 > JACQAX01. The sequence continues at coordinate 357 of JACQAX010000381.1, forward strand.
GCTGCTCTGGGCGGAACGCCTCCACGAGCCCTCGATCGCGTTGCTTTCGCGCCTGCCGGGCTTCGCCGGCTGGGTCTACGCCCGGACCCGGGGGGCCGCCGCTATGCCGCGTGGTGGCTCTTGCCAAGCACCGAGCGGATGAGGGGCAGGAGCGCCGTCTCGAAGTCGATCGGCTTGGTCACGTAGCCCGCGAACCCGGTGCGAAGCGCTTTGTCGTGGAGCTCGGAGACGTTGTGGGCCGTCACCGCGATGACGGGCAGCTGCTCGCAGCTCGCGACGCCGCGGAGCCGGGAAAAAACGTCGAAACCGTCCTCTCCTTCGAGCGTCAGGTCGAGCAGCACGAGATCCGGCGGGCTCTGCTCGACTCGCTCGACCGCCTCCTTGCCGTTGCTGGCCGTCTCGACGACCAGCGACGCATCCGGAAGATAGCCGGTCTCCAGAATCAGCTTCAAGACTTCACGGATGCTTTCGTCATCTTCCACAAGGAGTATTCGCATGCCGCCATATCGCGCTTTCATTTCGAAATGGTCAAGACGCGCAGTTCAATGCTAGCCTCGTGGCGATTTATGGCCAGCGAGCGCATTCTCATCTTCATCGTCGCCTACAATGCAACGAGCCACATCCGTTCGGTGCTCGATCGCTTGCCTCGCGAGGTCTTCAACGACCCGCGCCGTTTTCACGTGCTCATCATCGACGACTGCAGCAAGGACGAAACCGCCCGCACCGCGAGCGCCCACGCGAGCGATTTCAAGTTCGAGAACGTCACCGTCCTGCGCAACACGATCAACCAGGGCTACGGCGGAAACCAGAAGATCGGTTATCGCTATGCCGTGCAGCGCGGCTTTGACCTCGTAATCCTTCTGCACGGCGACGGCCAGTACGCGCCCGAGCTCGTGCTCGAGTTCGTGAACAAATGGAAGAGCGACGGCGGCGCGCGTGCCGACGTCGTGCTCGGGTCGCGCATGATCAACAAGGACAAGGCGCGCGAGGGCGGGATGCCGTTCTACAAGTGGGTCGGAAACCAGGTGCTCACGGCGTTCCAGAACGTCGTCGTCGGGAGCGGCCTTTCCGAGTTCCATACCGGTTATCGCGCGTACGACACGCGCCTGCTCGCGAAGATCCCGTTCGAGCTCTGCACGAACGAGTTCCACTTCGACACCGAGATCCTGCTCCAGGCGTTCGCGCTCGAGGCGAAGGTCGTCGAGTTCCAGATCCCCACGCACTATGGCGACGAGATCTGCCACGTCGACGGCCTGAAGTACGCCAAGGACGTCGCGCGCGAGTGCCTGATCTACCGCTTCCAGAAGATCGGCTTCTTCGTCTCGATGAAGTACCGCGGGCTGCTCAAGCGCGACGACGAGGGCCGGCGGGGCTCGACCCAGAATCTGGTGGTCGAGCGGATCAGGCCCTCCACGAAGGTGCTCAATCTCGGGGCGGAGTCGAAATTTCTCGAGACCCGTCTCCGGGAGCGGGGCTGCGACTACCGCAGCCGCCCCTTGCCCGCGGAGGGCGTGCCCGCCGAGGACGTCTCGGGGTACGACTACGTTCTCGTGCTCGACGTGCTCGAGGGTCTTTCCGACTCCGAGCGCTTTCTCGTCGACCTGCGCTACGGCATGCGCGACCAGAAGGCGCCGAAGCTCGTCTTCTCGACCGGCAACGTCGCGTTCGTCGGTCTGCGCGTGCTCCTCGGCCTGGGGCTGTTCAACTACGGCGAGCGCGGCATCCTGCGCGTGAACCACAAGCGGCTGTTCACGCTGGCGTCTTTCCGCCGGCTGCTGCGCGAGACGGGTTACGTCCAGGGCTCGGTTCGCGGCATCGGCGTGCCGTTCCACCTTCTTTTCCCGGGGCGCTCGGGGCGGTGGCTCAGCGCGCTCTCCGACCGGGCGGCGCGCGCGTGGCCGTCGCTTTTCGCGTACCAGTTTCTGATCGAAGCCACTCCCCGGCCGCACTCGTTCATGCTGCTCGGCCAGGCCGAGCGCTTTTACGAGGCCGAATCAGGCGGCCGCGCTTACCAGTGAGTTGGTGATCGCCTTCAGCACCGTCTTGAAGTTGCCCTTGGTGAACGAGTCGTCGAGATGGTTCACGAAGGCGGCGAGGTCGGCCCCGCGCCCGTGTCCCTGGTAGAAGTTCTAGAGCTCGTGGGCCACGATGAACACCGCCGACAGCGGCGTGATCTGCGCGTTGTCCAGGCGCAGGATGCCGTTCCCGTCCGGGCGCTCGTGGTGCTGCTGGATGATCGTCTCGACGTCGGGCGGAAGGTCCTTGAGCTCCTTGGCGAGCTTGGCCGCGGCGAGCGTGTGACCGAGATAGTCCTTCACTTCGGCGTCGTTGAAGCGGTGGCGCTGGAGCTCGAGGTCCTCGATGCCCTGAAGCAGGGCCATCTCGGGGTTGTCGAGCGTTACGTCGTGGAGGAACGCGGCGAGCGAGAGCTTGAGGAAGGTCGGCCCCGACGTCCAGCCCAGCAGCGAGGCGATGCCGCACGCGACGTGGGCGAGAGCGATGCTGTGGGTGGCGACGTAGCCCTGTTTGTCGGCGATGTGGACGTCGAAGGCCTTGTTCTGCTCGAGGTTTTTCAAGATGGACTTCAAGGCCAGGTTGACGCTCACCCGCGTGAGCTCCTGCACCTGGTTGGTGAAGCCGAGCCGTTTGCTGATGTCGGAGACGAGCTCGATCGAGGAGCTGACGATCGCCGAGACCTCGTCGGCCGACGGGTCGCCCTCGAGGGCCTTCGCGATGTTTTTGTTCAGGCTCTCGAGAAACTCCTCGCAGTCCTGGGATTTCAGATACAGGTGCTCGACCGTCTTGGCTTTGAAGCGCTCGAAGTCGTGGAGGTCGAAGACGTCGCCGCGGCGGAAGATCTTCACGTACTTGCCTTCGGAGAGGCGGATGTAGAGATCCTGCGCGAGCAGGCCGTATTTCAGAATCACGTTCGTCTTGACGCGGCAGTAGCGCGACGACGGCTCCTGGGCGCCGAGGTTGAGGCTCTCGATGATGCGCTTGAGCGGCTTGAAGATGTCGGGCTTCGGGATGAAGCCGGCGATCGGGTGCTGGCGGAAGATCTGGTACGTGTCGGCCGAGTGCGCCGACACGAGGATGAACGGGACGCGCTGCCGGCTGCCGATGACGTGCCGGTAAAGGTCTTCCCCGGTGCCGTCGGGCATCGAATAGTCGGAGACGATGCAGTCGAAGTCGCCCGACTCATCGAGGAGCCGGATGGCCTGGTTGCCGCTTGACGCTTGCACGACGTCGGCATTGAACTGGCTCTCGAGCGTGAAACAGATCAGCTCGCGCAAGTCTTCTTCGTCTTCAACGACAAGTATTCTCATGATGAAATCCTGCTGGAAAGCGGTGGATCGAGCGCCGCTCGTGTTCTCGGAACCCCTGGCCCGGTACCTCCTGATTGTACGCGCGCGGCGGGCGGGGTTCACCTGTGTCGTCCGGACACACGGGCAGGATGCTCCGCGCGGCGCCACCTTTGACTGACAAACCTGGCAGCGCGACGGGCGTGAGTGCTTAAAAACCCGCATTTCATTCGGGAAACGTCGGCGGCGGCGCTGGCACGGCCGCTGCACAAGGGAGCCAGCGTAAGCAATAACAACAAAACCCCCGAACGGTTTTCAATTTCTTAAGGAGTCTGTCATGAAAAAGTTTCTCGTTATCTCGGCCCTCGTCGCTAACGTCCTCGCCGCCGGCGCCTTTGCCGACGACCAGTCCACGATCGTCCCCCAGCAGCTCAACGAGCCGGTCACTCAGGCCGTCATCACCTGCACCGCGGTCGGCCCGATGGGCGAAGCCTACTTCGGCATGGGCTACAACGTGTACGCCGCCCGCGCTTACGCGTACCAGGCTTGCGCTGTCGCCACCGGCGGCGCGCTCTGCCCGATCGTCGGCTGCTCGTTCTAAGCAACAGGCACCCGTCGCTTCCCCCTAAAAAAAGCCCGTTTTCCGCGAGGAAAACGGGCTTTTTTTTAAGCACTTGGCCGTCCAAAGACATGACATCTACGTTTCGGTCATGGCGTTCTTCGAAGACGGGTCGGGGCCGCGAAGTCGTCCGCGCGGTTAACCAGCCGACGCGCGCGCCGAAATGCCCATCGCTTCCGCCGGGATCGCGCGGCGCAAACGTGCAGGATATCAAGCATCTCGTGGCACCCTCCTTGAAGTAGTTATCTCCAGAGAGAGGACTATATTCACATGAGAGCCATCGGACTGACCGCAGCATTGATCGTACTGTCAGGCCTTGCCGGAGCCGCCGAGGCGCGCGCCGGGGAGCTCGGCCGCAGCGAGTGGCTCGCGACGCCGCGCCTGGAGCGCCAAGGCCCGGGCGGCAAGTTCTCGGGGCAGATTTTCGAGCGCCTGGTCCATGCCGGAAACATCTCGTTCTCGATCGGCAACATCGTGTATCTCCGCTCGCCCAAGACCGCGGCGTTCGACGTGGCTGACTTCGCCGAGAAAACCGGCAAGGCGATGGGCTTCAAGCGCTGGAACGAGCGCCGCAACAACGGCGCCTACGTGTTCGAGAACCTCTGGCAGGCCGCGGGCCGCTACGTTCGTCTCTACGTGAAAGACGAGGGCGACTCGATCGCCTATTCGATCGCGATGTTCCGCTACGCTTACGCCGACAGCATGGCGCTCGAGACCGAGCTCATCCAGCGCAAGCTCGCCGGCGTCGACGAGCAGCGCCTGCCCTGGCTCAAGGGGCTGATGAGCTTCATCGACCGCACCGTCGGCTTTCCGCAGGCCTACGCCCAGGCCTCGCCCTGCGCCACCTGCGTCCCCGGCGACCTCATCTGCGCGACGGCCGCGGCCGCCTGCGCCCAGAACCAGCTGGTCAACCAGATGACGCAGATGAATACCAACCTCGGCAACTTCAACACGCAGTTCGGCAACTTCAACACGCAGTTCGGCTCGTTCAACACCCAGCTTGCCGGCATGAACGCCAACATGACCACGGCCAACGCCAACTGGGCCGCGAGCAACGCCGAGATGAAGCGCACCAACGACTTGTTGAAGAGCTTCATCGACCCGGCGCACGCGTTCCTCTGGGCCGGGGCCTCGGCGGCCGGCGCGGCCGTCGGCGCGCTCGCCGTGAGCGGCGCGGTCGAGCTGATCTCGGCCGCCGGTTCGGCGATCTACGAAGCCATCACGCATGAGAAGGAAGAAGCCCGCATCATGGAGCGCTTCGCCAAGGCCCGCGAGCTCTGGGAAAAGACCTCGACGCTCGCCGGCGACCTCGAGAAGGCCATCGACAACCTGCTCTACCTCAAGGACATCAGCACCAAGTTCGGCATGAGCCGCGAAGACCTCATCAAGCGCCTCGGCGTCGAGTCGGCGAAAAAAGAAGCCGAGTACGACCGCACCAAGCGGCTGCTCGACCGGGCCACCGAGCAGAACGACACGGTCTGCGTCGAGGAGCTCGCCAAGCAGAAGTCCGAGCTCCGCGACTTCGTCGAAGAGGTCAACAAGCTCCGCAGCCGCCTCCAGGACCCGCTCAGCGACGCCGCGATCTGCACCAATCTCAAGAAGGACCTGTCGCAGCTCCTGATGGCCGAAGGCACGCTCCAGAAGGCCCGCGCCGCCATCCTCGGCGGCCAGGACGTCTGGCAGCGCAAGTGGAACGAGGAAAACGAGCAGGCTCGCGCCGAGCTCGGCCGTGCCCGCGAAAAGGTTCGCCGCCGCAACCACGACGCCGTCGAGATCGCCAACGAGACGCAGAAGAAAGCGCTCGCCGAGCAGGACGCCATCTGGTTCCGCGAGATGGACAAGTGCAAGCGCGACGAGGCCGGTTTCATCGGCGACATCCCGCTCATCGGCATCATCCGCGACGCCTGGGGCTCGAAGTGCTTCAACAAGCTCGAGAAGGCTTTCGTGGGGGAGCGCTACAAGAGGCGCGTGCGCGAGATCAACAAGGCCCACGAAGACGCGCTTCGCGAAGCGGGCCGCGAGTACAACGACGCCGCCCAGCGGGCCGACGACATGTACCTGCACAGCCCCACGATGATGGCCGATCTCAAAGGCTACGACATGTGGTTCGACCAGGTCCGCAGCGAGCAGGCTTGTCTCCAGAACAAGAACGCCTGCAACGAGAGCGCGAAGAAGGGCGTGATGACGCGCTTCGAAGTGCTCGCGGCCAAGGGCCAGAAGATCGACGAGGTTTGCGCCAACGTCGGCAAGCCGGTGGCGCCGCTCGCGGCGAAGGCCGTGGCGAAGCCGGTGCCGGCTCCTCAGGCGAAAGTGGAACCGAAAGTGGAACCGACGGTCGTAGCCGCGGTACCGGCTATCGACAGCGGCGAGAAGGACAAGAAGGTCGAAGCCGTGCCGACCGAGCTGACCTGGCAACCAGCTCCATAGCTTTCATTTCGACGTCAGATTGACCGTGCCCGGCTTGAAGTGGATCGGGCAGGGCAGCTCGCCCGGCTTGAGCTCGCTCCTGGCCTTGGGAGCGTAGCGCATCACGCGCAGGTCGGAGCGCTGTGGACGCTGCGACCAGTCCGTCGACTTGTCGGGCTGGGTACCGGTGCACGCCGGCTCGAAAAGCGGGCGGGTGCGCGTGCAGACGCTGCTGCACTTGCCGCTGGCCGCCTCGACCGTCGAGACCTCCCGGCTGGCGGGATCGTAGCGTTCGACGATGACGATGTGGCCGTGCGACGAAACGAAGTCGCCGGGCGCCGGATCGAGGTGAGGTCGCAGGAGCCGCGGTTGACGAGCTTGAGCGAGCGTTTGAGCCGCAGCAGGTCGGGGGCTTCTTTTCCGAGCGTCGTGTCGGAGCGCTCGAGGTCGAGCCCGTAGTAGATGATGGAACGGGTCGAGACCTGCATGTTTTCGGGATCCTCGGCGAGCTCGGAGTCGAACGAGCGGTTCTCGAACGCGGTGACCCGTGCCTGCTTGGTCGGCAGCTTCATGATCTTCTCCAGCTGCTTCTTCGCGTTGCGGAAGGTGCGGCACATCCGCTCGCCGCGCTCGCGCGGAATCTCGTAGGTCGCGGCCTTGATCCCATCGGGTTTGCAGTTTTTGCCGTAGATGGCCGCCGCTCGCTTGTCGAGCGCCTTCAGGCGCTTGAGCGCGCGCGTGAGAATCTCGTCTTTGTCGTCGACGGTGCGCTTCTCATCGAAAAACGCGTCGTTCATCGCCTTGTTGTCGTGCGCGACGTTCTTCCTCACTTCTTCCTTGTAGCCCACGGCCTTGGCCACGATCTGCAGCCCGAGCTCGGCTTGCGCGTCGTTGTTGAGCCTGGCGAGCGAAACGGGATCGAGGGGGAGCTTCTGATACGAGCAGTCCTTGCCGGCGTGCGGGTGCGGCGCGACGTAACCGCTCATGTTCGGCTGCGAGCCGCACGAGAGCAGCTCGGCGTTCACCCAAAGCGGCGCGCCCTGATACTCGATGCTCACCATGCGGGTGTCGCTGCTGGTATCGAGGATCTTGAAGACCTGGCCCGGCATCTCGAGGATGCGGCCGGGCGTTTGCGGCGGAACCGGCTCGGGGTCTTCACTGTCGGTTTCGCTGCCCCAGCTCTCGTAGTGGGGCTGGGCCCAGCCGTTGGCGCAGGGACCTTTGACGAAGGCTACCGACGCGCCGGGCACGCAGGTGCCGATCGCCTTCGGATTGAATTGAGGCATGCCAGCCAATGCAGCGGCCGGCGTCACGGCGACTCCCAATAGGACGAACGTCAGAAAACGGACCACAGTTCCCCCAGCCCGACCATTTTAACATGCCCGCAGACGCTTGCTTAACTCGTCGATTTTCCGGGACTCTTTTGCTAGATGGTGCGTATGCGCACGAAAAGCACGGCTCTGCTCGGAGTACTGGGATTCACGACCTTTTTGGCGGCACCCGCGTGGGCGGCTCTGCCGCCGTACTGGCAGAGCGCGCGCGAGATCGAGGCGATCTTGAAGAACGAGGCGGTCCAGCAGGCGCTCCAGAGCGTGAGCCCGATCCGCGAGCTTGCCCGCACGGAACAGGGCTACAAGCTCACGCTTCAAGACGGTTGCTACGCGCTCGTGCGCGTGGGCTACCTCAAAAATCCGATGCCCGGGCCGGCCAAGTTCGAGCTCAAGGTGCTCGAAGCGGGCTGCAAGCGCTGACCAGAAATTAAGCACCTGTCTGCCGCGGGAACGCCGGGCGCGGCGACGTCCCCGGGGTTTCACGAAGAATATCAGGCTCTTCAGCCGGCCCGGGGCTGCTGGATTTCAGGCACTCCGGTTGCACCAAGGGCCCGCGATGAAGATTTCAATACTCGCAGCGGCGCTGGCTCTCATGGTGTGGTGCGCTCCCGCGCGCGCCGACGACACCGTCGACGCGCTCGTCGCCACGGCCAATCCGGCGTCCGAGTCGCAGCCCGACCTGAGCGCCAACTGGCTCGATGGCGGCAAGGTCGTGACCCAGGCCCATCTCGAGCGCCTCATGGCGATCGTCAAGCGCGACCCCGAGACCGCCGAGATCCTAAAGACCGCTCAGGACGCGCTGGGAGCGCCGACGTCGGGACTGCTGCTGAAATTCGTCGAGGTCTGCCCCAATAACGGCAACGCCGTCGGCCTGGCCGACGTCGAAGCCAAACGCTATATGGAGAGCCGGTCGATCTACGAAGTGCTCGGCACCAAGACCGCCGACCATCGCGCGTCGATCCTCAAAGACATGGGACCCCGCGAGCGCCTCACGCGCTACGACGAGGCGCTCGATTACGTCGCGGGCGAAACCGTTTATCGCGGCGCGATCTGCATCGTCGCCGACTCGAGCCTTCGCGAAGCGATCTATACCTTCATCCACGAGCTCACCCACATCGGTCGCATGACCGATCGCGTGGACCCGGTCGGCTTTCTCGACGACTTCGCCGACTCCAAGACCTATGTCCAGGTGAAGCTCCTGGACGTCGGCGGCGAGTTCGAGGCGAACTACTGGGAGTATCGCATCCTCATCTCGAACATCAACTTTCTTTATGGCATCATCAACAACCGCCAGCGCGCCGACCAGCCGATCTTCGGCTCGGACGTCCGTCGCGCCGCCCACGATTCGCTCGTGCGCCTGAACGCCGAGGTCGATCGCCTGCTCGCGTTGCGCGACCGCTACCACGCACGGTTTCCGAGCGAGGGCATCTCGGTCACGACCACGACGACCGTCACCAAAACGGCCAAAAAGAAGTAAGGCGGGCGGTCCGGCTCAGTCGCCGCTGTTCTCGCCGGAGCTCGGGCTCAGGTCCTTGCTCTCGACGTTCTTCTCGATCGTGGTCTTCTTTTTCTTGCCGCCCTTTTGCTCGACCTTCTCAGTTCGTTCGGAGCTGATGTGGCGGCCGCTGTCGTCGCTCATCGAGCTCTGGTCGTTCGCGGAGCTCTGGTCGTTCACGGAGCTCTGGCTCTGGTCGTTGTCATGGGCAAAAGCCGCTGCACCGAGGGCGAAGGTCGCGGCGAGGGCCGTCGCGAGGATTTTTTTGCTCTGCATGAGGGATCTCCTTTTCAGGCTTGGATGAGCAAGATGCAGGCCTCTCGCGGCGGGCTAAAGAAACGACGCGACGGTCAGGAGCGCGGCGCGCGCGGCGAGCTGAAGCCGGGTGTAATGCGGCTGCGAGTGGAAGTGGAGATAAACGGGCTCTTTGAGGGCGGCGCTTCGCGTAACCACGCGCAAGCCGCGCGTCCCGGCGAGCAGGTGCCGCGAGACGACCGCGCGACCAAGCCCCAGGCGGGCTCCGTCGAGAAGGCCGTAAACGTCGTCGAGGAAAACGCGGCGGGTCCCGCGGGTCGTTCGTCCGTGGGACTTGAGAAAACGCTCGGTGGTGGTGTCCTCGGGATCGTGGTCGAGATAGGTGTCGGGCGGCGCTTTGCGGCTCGCGCTTTCGACGAGCACCAGGGTCTCGTGGCCGACGAAAACGCTCTCCACGCCGTCCCGCTCGAGCGGCGAGCTGGTGAAGACGAAGTCGGCCTCGGCGCGGGCGAGCATCGGCGCGAGCTCGGAGAGCTCGCGACCGTAAAAGCGGGCCTGGATGCGCGGGTGCTCGCCGAGCAGCGGCGACACAGCGGGCAGCACGGCCGAGCGCAGGATCGACGAGAACGCCGCCACGCGCAGGTGCCCCGTGAGCTGGCCCTCGCCGGGGCGGGAGACGAGCTCGCTCAGAAGCTCGGCCTCGAGCGTCTCGCGGCTCGAGCAATAACGAAGCAGGCGCGCGCCCTCGGGGGTCAGGCGCGCGCCGGCGCGGTCGCGGAGAAAAAGGGTGAGCCCGAGCTCCTCTTCGAGGTTGTGGACGCGCTGGGAGAGCGCGGACTGCGTGATCCCCAGCTCGACTGCCGCCTTCGAGAAGCTCAGGCTTCTTGCCACGGCCGCGAAGGCATCGAGCTGGGTGGAGGAGAGGCTCACAGCTATAAGTTTATTCGATACTGAGTTCAAATCAATTAATTTTACTAATATACGGACTGGGCTTAAAACGGGCTCATGAAAACGCTTCTTTTGTTGGTGGTGGGGCTGGTGTCCGGGGTCGCGAGCGCGAGGGCGGATCGCCCGTCGACGCATGGGATGCTGCTCGTGGGCGGCAAGACGATTTATGCCTCGCACCTGCCGATGTTCCATTCGCCGCACGACTACCAGGTGATCCTCGAGGTTCGCCTCAGGCATCCCCAGGGCGACGCGGGCGCGCGTTACGCGCGGGACCGGGCCGAGACGGGCGAGAAGGTCTATACGCTGGTGCCCGAGCAGTTCGTGCTGCCCGACGTGGTCGGCGCGAAGCGGTCGTTCAAGGGCGACATTTTCCGGGGTCATTTCGAACGTGGCGGCGTCGCGATCATCAAAGGCGTGACCGTCGACATCGTCCACGTGGTGCACTTCCGCAAGTTCAAGCCGGGCGCCTCGAAGCCGTCGGTCGCGCCGTACCTCGTGTTCGGCCGCGGGCCCGACGTGTTCGCCGCGCACCTGATCACCTCGCCGCCGGATTTCGACCAGGTTCTCGCGGCGCGGCCGCTCGCGCCGGTTTCGCCCGAAGCGCTCGAGCGCGGGGTGGTCGTGCGGCTGAACGAGCTCGAGCAAGGCACTGAGTTTTATCGCGAGACCGACGATCTCGCCGACGGCGGCTAGTCGCCGCGACGGCCCGGGTAGAGCTGCGTCGCGACTGCGTCGGCCCAGCGCTGCCCGTGCAGCGTCAAGCCGCGTTTGTTGAAGTGGATGCCGTCCCAGCGCCACTCCGGGCCGATGAGGTCGTCGGTGTTCGCGCCGCGCAGGGCTTTGCCCGAGCTCCAGAGCAGCTGCTGGGCAAGCTGGATCTCGGCCATGCGCGCGCGCTCGTGCTCGCCCATCTTCTCGAAGTTGACGTAGGTGGCCTGGGCGACGAGCCAGGGAATCCTGTAGCCGGCCTCGGCGTTCACGGCATCGATCAAAGCCGCCATCGTCTTGACGTATTCGGCGGTCGTCGTGCGGCCGTAAACGTCGGCCTCGCCCTGGTGCCAGAGAATCGCGCGAACGTGCGCGTTCGGGCCGAGCGCCTTGAGCGCGGCCTGGAAACGCCAGAAGTGGCCGCCGTCGGGCAGCCATTCTGCGGCCGCGGAGCCCCCGACTCCGATGGATACGATGCCCACCCCGGTGCCGAGGCGTCGGGCAAGCCGCGAGCCGAACGCCGGCCAAGGCGAGCCACCATTGCCGGTCGCCGTGGGCTGCGGATCGTAAGCCGGGCGCCAGCTTCCGTTCGAGTAATCGAAGCTGAAGACGCGTCGATCGGTCGGCACGAGCTTCGCGTTGCCATGGTTGGCCGAGTTCGACTGGCCGGCAATGACGAAGATTTCCCGTGCCGAAACCGCCGTCGGTACCGACACCGAAACCGAAACAGCAACCGAGAGAAAAACGAAAAGAAAGGTTTTCATATCCCAGGGGTCCTAACGACTCCCCACCCAGGGTGTCAATCCCCGCGACCTTGTGGTAACCGTCGAAGAATGGAGCTCAGCCCCGACGACCTCATGCGCTGCACCAGCCTGCTCGAGAAGATCGCGACCGATCCGCTCGTGCTGGCGCGCTTTTCCGAAGAGCAGCGGGTCGCCCTCCTGGCCGCCGCCGGCCGCATCTCGAGACCCGATCGCGACGAAACCCGCCAGCGCGACAAGGCCTTGCGCCGGATGCGCCGCGAGGCCCGGCAGGCGCGCGATCGCTCGACCCGCGCCGAGGCCGGCATCCGCGTGGCGCGCGAGGCGCCCGTCTTCGTCGCGCCCGAGCGACGGCTGCCCTCGCCACCCGAAGCCGCGCCCGCGCGCGTGCTCGAGCGCCCGCGCTACTGCTACGTCTGCAAGGACGAGTACCGCGAGCTCCACTTTTTCTACGACTCGATGTGCGCCGGCTGCGCCGACTTCAACTACGCCAAGCGCTTCCAGACGGCTTCGCTCGAGGGGCGCGTGGCCGTCATCACGGGCTCGCGCCTCAAGATCGGCTATCAGGCGACGCTCATGATGCTCAGGGCCGGCGCGCGCGTCATCGCGACGACGCGCTTTCCGCACGACGCCGCCTTGCGTTTCTCGCGCGAGGCCGACTTCGGCGAATGGTCGGCGCGCCTGCGCGTGCACGGCCTCGACCTTCGGCATTCGCCGAGCGTCGAGAACTTCTGCCGCTACCTCGACCACACCGAGAGCCGTCTCGACATCATCATCAACAACGCCGCGCAGACCGTGCGCCGGCCCGTGGGCTTCTACGATCACCTCCGGCCGCTCGAGTCGATGGTGCTCGACGAGCTTCCGGCCGCGCTGCGAGGCGTGCTCGGCGATTTCGAGCAGAACCGCGCCGCGCTTCCGAAGCTCGACGCCAAGCTCCTGCCGTACGATTTCGACGTCGAGGCGGCCGCGCGCGAGATTTTTCCCGTGGGGAAGGTCGACGCCGATCTCCAGCAAGTCGATCTGCGCCGCATGAACAGCTGGCGGATGCGGCTGGCCGACGTGCCCGCGCCCGAGATGCTCGAGGTTCAGCTCGTCAACTCGGTGGCGCCGTTCATCCTCTGCAGCCAGCTCAAACCCTTGATGCTTCGCGACCGCACGGACCAGAAACACATCGTCAACGTCTCGGCGATGGAGGGGGTGTTTTCGCGCCGGACGAAGACCGACAAGCATCCCCATACGAACATGGCCAAGGCGGCGCTCAACATGATGACGCTCACGTCAGCGCCGGACTACGCGCGGGACGGCATCTTCATGAACGCCGTCGACACCGGCTGGGTGACCGACGAAGATCCGGCGCATCTCGTCGAGCGCAAGCAGGAAGAGCACGACTTCCAGCCGCCGCTCGACATCGTCGACGGCGCGGCCCGCGTCTGCGACCCGTTTTTCTCGGGCCTGCTCACCGGAAAACACGTCTGGGGAAAGTTTTTGAAGGACTACGCGCCCAGCGACTGGTGAGCGCGGCTGCTTGATTTCGGGCGCGCAGGATTTTTGCGCTGTCGACGCCGTCGACGAAAGAAATCCAGCACCCCCTCGGAACGACGGCTGAATTCGTGGCACCGACCTTGCTTCGTAATGAAGCATGAGATTCATTGTGCCCTTCGTTTTCTTTGTCGTGCTTCAAATTCCGACCCTGGCCCACGCCGAGCCGGGCTCCGAGAGCGCCGTCACGACGACGCTCACGCAGACCGACGAAGGGCCCGTCGAGGTGAAAACCTTTCCGGGCGAGATGTGCGGCCGGCACCTCCTCACGCGCAAGCCGTGCGGCACCTATATGGAGTTCTATCTCCACAAGGCGGGCGAGAAGGCCAAGCTTCTCAAAAAGGTGACCTACCTCCAGTTCCTGGGCTTCTTCGATCAGAAGCCCAAGGAGAAGAAAGACGGGCTCTTCAGCCGGATCTTCAAGGCCATCGGCGGCGCGCTCGTCTCGGTCGTCAAGATCCTGGTCCCCGGAGCCGCGCCCTTGATCGACCTGGCGAAGACGGCTTTCGATGCGATCAACAAGGTGGCCACCGACGGCCTTACGCCCGACTCGGCCGTTTCCCTGGGCCAGATGGCCAAGGTTGCGGACAAGACCATCGTCGAATAGACTTCGGGAATGAGCCTTCCCGAAGCCATTGCCTGGGCCGAATGCCCGCTCGAGGACGCGCGCGACGTCGCGGATCTCAGCGCGCGCGAGCGTGAGCTGCTGGGCGCGCTTTCGAACGCCAAGCTCGCGCGAGAGTTCGTCGCGGGGCGCATGGCGGCTCATCGCGCGATCGAGAAGCTCACCGGGCAGGCCCAGGAGGTTCTCAAAGACGGCGTCGGGCGGCCTTGTCCGACCGATGCGAGGATTCGCGTCTCCATTTCCCACGGACGCGGCCGGGCGGTGGCCGCTGCCGGCTTTGTCGACCGGCTTGGGGTGGATCTTTGCGAGCACGCCGACGCGGGTCGCATCGAGACGCTCGCGGCGCGATTTCTGAGCAGGGTTCCGCCGCCGGGCTCGGTGCGCGGGCATTGCGCGGCCTGGGCCGAGCGAGAGGCGGGGCTCAAGGCGCTCGGGCTGGGGCTTCTCGACGGCGGCGCCTTCGAGGCGGCCGGAAGCGTCGACGCGCACGCCGACGTTCTCGCGACGCTGCGCCGCTGGCTCGTCGACCTCGAGGATGCGGTCGTCGCGATCGCCTGGGCCTGATCAGCGCCGGTGGCGCGAGCTCCACGCCTGGTGGAGCGCGTTGCAGTCGACCACGCTGTGGTCGGACGCCTCGCAGAACGTGATCTCGCTGCCGCTTTCGAGCTTCGCGTAGGCGACGGTGCCGTTGAGCTTCGCGCAAAGCACCGAACCGGGGTTTTTTCCGCCCTGACGCTCTTTTTCCGAGAGGCGAGCGACCTGAGGCGCCTTCTTCAGCAACGCCTGCGCTTCGCAGCTCCCGGCGCCGGTCTGCTCGACGCACGCGCGCGAGACCCAGGAGCCGGAGCTTTCGACGAAGCAGAGGTCCTGGTCGACGCCTTCGATCTTGAAGACGCGATGGTCCTTGCAGCCGTCCGCGGCGAGGGCGGCTTGCGAAGAGGCCAGAAGCAGCAGCAATAGCGCGAGTCTCATCGTCATGCCCTCATTTCTTTTCCGGGATGATGGTCGTCGAGTGCACGTTGGACATCAGATCCTCATCCGAGTACCAGCAGCCCAGGTATTCTTTGGCGAAGATCGCCTTCTTGCATTCGGGCTCGTAGGTGCCGCCCACGGTGATGCACGCGCACCTGCCGTTTTTCGGGTGCCAGTCCGCGCCCCAGGAGTTGCGGATCATGTACATGCACTTTCCGTCGAGCTCGCGGCGGGCCGTCACCGTCACGGCGTGGTTGCCGCACGGCTTTTTGAGGTTGCCTCGCGAGGAGCGCGAGAAGCCGGTGGGGTCCTGCCAGCGTAGCGGGCGCACGTCGGGCGTGTCGAGCATCTCGGCGCAGATGGCGATCCCGACGGGCGCTCCTCTCGTCAGCGCGTCGTCGATTCGCTTGCGCACGGCCTCGAGCGGCCCGTCGGAGCTTGCTTCGGGATCGGGGATGTCGAGCTCGTTGCGCTGGCTCGCGGGGCAGCCGTCGAAAAAATACTTCAGCACCTCGTTGCCCGAGATGGCCTCGAGGTGCCGGGCCTTGAGGTTTTCGGCTAGGGCACGCGCCGCGCACGGATCGCCTTTGATCCAGTCGTCCTCTTTCACCGTCTTGTCGATCGCCTCCTGGTAGGCGTCGCCCGTCGAGAAGCTGGAGTAGTTCTCCCAGAGCTTCTCCAGGAAGTGGACGAGCTTGGCGTCATTCATCTTGCCGATCTTCTTGCTGTCGATGAGACAGCCCTCGACCAGGTGCTGCGGGCAATATTTCATTTTCTTGAGGCTTTTGATCACGTCGGCCGAAAAGCCGCCGGTGTTGTCGGGCGAACCGTAAAACGTCGTGTCTTCGTAATGGCGCACCCAGGCCGCGAAGAGCGGGTTCACGAAGTCGCGCGGTTTCTTGTCGGCCTTGGCCAGCTCGAAGTTCACGAGCGTGGCCGCCTCGTGGGCATAGCAGGTGCCCGAGCCGTCCTGGTCGTAGATGGGCAGCTTGCGCAGCGGCGAGGCCGGATCTTCGTTCAGATCGGCGGTTTCGCACGCGGCGGAAGCGAGCGCCGCGAGAAAGAGCGACGACAGCAGTGCAAGCATCTTGGATGGTCCCCCACGCTACATTATAACAAGCGGGCGCGGGCGCGGAAGTGCCGGATTTTCAGCATCGCCAACGGGCCGGAAAGACGCGCCTATACGCCGCCGTCGACCACGACGGTCGCGCCGTTCATGTACGAGTTGCGGTCGGAAACGAGGAACGCCACGGTCTTGGCGACCTCTTCGACGGTGCCGAGGCGGCCCAGCGAGCAGTGGCCCAGGTACTCGGCTTTCTTGTTGTCGGGAACGTTGAGGGCCACGCCTTCGTCGAGGATGCCGGGGGCGATCGCGTTGACGGTCACGCCGTAGCGGCCGATCTCCTTGGCCAACCCCTCGGTGAAGCCGATGAGCGCCGACTTGGCCGCGCAGTAGTGCACCGGCGCCTGGAGCATCTTCACGCCCGCAAGCGAGCTCATGTTGAGGATGCGCCCGTACTTCTCGCGGATCATCGTGCGCAGCACGGCCTGGGTCGACAGGAACGCGCCCTTCACGTTCGTGTCCATCATCTTGTCCCAGTCTTCTTCTTCCATGAGCGCGAGCGGGACGACCTGGCTGATGCCGGCGTTGTTGACGAGGATGTCGATGCGTTTGGTCTCGGCGTCGAGCGTCTTCACCATCTCGCGCAAGCCCTTGCCGTCGAGTTGCTCATTTAATGAACGGTCCCTTGCCGTACGGAGCCTTCGGCGTCTCGGGGCCGGCGGCCGCGCCGCGATGGAACATGTTGAAGCCGCAGGCCGGCATCACGCGCCCGTCGACTTGCGGGTAGTGGTGGCAGCACTTGCGCAGGCGCTCGAGGTCGAAGTCGTGGCGGTCCATATAATGATGGAGGAAGATCGACTTGGCCTGGCTCTCGCCGATCTTGACGGCTTCCTTCGGGTCGACTGGGCGATCGGGGAACATGACGTCGACGCTGCGGCGAAGGGCGGCGAGCACTTCGGGGCCGCGCTCGATCTCGTCCTGGTTGGCGAAGACCTCGTGGATGACCTCCTGAAAGACGTCCTGCATCTCGGCCGACGCGCCGAGCGTCGCCGACGAGCGCAGCATCTTGCCGTGCTTTCTGAAATCGACGAAGCGGCCGAACGGGATGAAGCTGCCGTCGTTGAGCCTCAATAAGTAAGTGAGCGACACGCACTGGGGGTGCGAGCAGGGGAGCGGGGCGAAGTCTTTCACCTTCACCTTTCCGTTGGTCTGCTCTTCCATCCTCTTGATCACGCCCGGAATGGTGAGGCGATCCATCGGGTCGTGCTTGAACTTGCCGCCGCCGAAGCCCGTGAAGGCCGCCGGCTGGAAGTTGAGCGACAGGATGTTGTCGTTGGACATCAAGAGCTCGACGGCCTGGCCGATCTGATGTTCATTCACGCCCCGGGCGGCTACGAAGATCATTTGCGTGGGCAGCTGGAACTCGTTGATCGACGCGAGCGCGGCATCCTTGTCCTTGACGAGGTCGCGCCCACGGATCTTCTCGTGGGTGTCGGCCGTGAAGCCGTCGAGCTGCAGGCCGATGTAGACGCCTTTCTCTTTCAGCTTCTTGGCGAACGCCTTGTCCTTGCCG